>JAEHCY010000420.1 GCA_016880695.1 Chromatiaceae bacterium
AGGCCGCCCCACCTGCGCGGCACCACGGAAAAGCTGCCGTCCTTCTGGATGTTGCCGTGGGCACGCTCGTTGATGAAGCGCGACTGGGCGTCGTCTTGGTACTCCCCCGGCCAGCGCGCCAGTAGGTAGTAGTTGAGCGCCGGGCGACAGGCGGCGCAGCCGTCCGGGGTCTTCCACTCGAAGAAGTGATGCACCGCCCGCATGGTCTTGAGCCTCTGCTCCAGGATGCCGGCGCGGATCTCGTCGTGGCTGTAATCCGTGCACTTGCACAGGGGCTTCTTGCTGGCGGCCTGCGAGTAATCCCCCCCGAGGGTGTGAGCCAACAGGGATTCCACCAACCCGGTGCAGGACCCGCAGGAGGCAGAGGCCTTGGTATGGGTGCGTACCTCATCCAGGGTGAACAGCTTCTTCTCGGCGACGGCCCGGACGATGTCGCCCTTGCAGACGCCGTTGCAGCCGCATATCTCGGCGGAATCCGGGAGACTCGCGACCCGGGTCTCCGGGTTGTGACCGGAGTCGCCCAGGTGGGCCTGGCCGAACAGCAAGGTCCTGCGCAAGGCAGAGACGTCGGTGTTGTCCTTCATCAACTGGAGGTACCAGCTCCCGTCCACCGTGTCGCCGTAGAGCACCGCACCCTTGATGCGGTTGTCCTGCAGCACCAGCCTTTTGTAGGAGCCGGAGGCAGCATCCTGGTAGACCAGGTCTTCGGTCTGGTCGTTGCCGGTGAAATCCCCCGCGGAAAAGAGCTCAATGCCGGTCACCTTGAGCTTGGTGGCGGTCACCGTGCCGGAATAACGGGCGATGCCGTACCGGGCCAGGTGGTTGGCAGCAACCTTGGCCTGCTCGAACAGAGGGGCCACCAATCCATAGGCGACGCCCCGGTGCTGAACGCATTCGCCCACCGCGTAGATGCGCGGGTCCGTGATGGTCTGCAGGGTGTCGCTGACCACGATGCCACGCTCGCAATGCAGGCCGGCCGCCTTAGCCAGCTCGATATTGGGCCGGATTCCTACCGCCATCACCACCAGATCGGCGGGAATCTCGCTGCCGTCCTTGAAACGGACCCCGCTAACCCATTCGCCGCCCAGGATCTCAGCGGTGCTGTGCTCCAGCAGGAACCTCAGGCCGCGGGCCTCCAACGATCTTTGCAGCAGGCGCGCGGCAGGCTTATCGAGCTGGCGTTCCATCAGGCTGTCGAGCAGGTGCACGACGGTAACCGCCATCCCGCGTTTCATCAGGCCGTTGGCGGCCTCGAGTCCGAGCAAGCCGCCGCCTACCACCACCGCCTGCTGGTGCCTGGCGGACGCCGCGAGCATGGCGTCTACGTCCCTGATGTCCCGGAAGCCGACCACGCCCTGCTTGTCGGCACCGGGTAGGGGCAGCATGAAGGGCAGCGAGCCGGTGGCGATGATCAAACGGTCGTATCGGGTACTGGTACCCTCTGCCGCGGTCACAATGCGTCGTGCCCGGTTGATCTGGGTGACCCGCTTGCCCTTGTACAGGGTGATGCCGTTGTCCAGGTACCACTGGTCATCGTTGAGCAGAATCTGCTCAAGAGTCTTCTCTCCGGCCAGCACGGGCGAGAGCATGATGCGGTTGTAATTGCCGTAGGGTTCTTCCCCGAACACGCTGATGTCGTAGTGGTCTGGCTCGAGCTTGAGCAGCTCCTCCAGGGTGCGCACACCCGCCATGCCATTCCCGATCAACACCAGACTCTCTTTCATCAGACCCTAAAGCTCCAGACCCGAACAACGGTTGCCAACTATATGCAAAGAACGCGCCAATCGCGGCCATGTCGCTTGGGCACCAGAACGTGCACGCTCCTCTAGGGATCAGGGTCAACCGCCGTGAACCGTTGAAGCGGTAGGACTAAATGCAGGAAGCACGACGTTGATGGCGGTTGTCGGGTTTCGCACGCCTAACCCAACGCCGCCCACAAACCGGTGGATGCCTGCCTAATGATGGTGCGTAGGCCATGCACCAATTGCGGGCATCCGCCGCGCCCCGTGCCCACTCGTGGTTCACCGAATCAGCCCGCAACGGGGGATTCGACATTGACGTCGCGGCCGGGATCGGGGCCTAACGCGTTGGTCGGGCTCACGCAGAGGAGACGAATCTACCGGGATAACCGTGGGTTATTAGGGGGGCGGAGGGATTAAGCTGATTGCCTGGCACATCTCTTGCTTCGGCGCCTTCAGTCCTCTCGCCAAGTACCTTTGAAAAGGAGCCGTACCAATGTCCGAGCGTTTCCGCTTGTTCGACTTGTCCCAGGCGAGCATCCGCACCCTGCACCTGACCTGGATTGCCTTCTTCGTCAGCTTCATGGTGTGGTTCGCCCATGCACCCCTGATGCCTTTCATCCGCGAGGCGTTGCAGCTCACCGACCAGCAGACCAAGGTTCTGCTGATCCTCAACGTGGCCATCACCATCCCTGCCCGCATCCTGGTGGGGATGTTGGTGGACCGGTTCGGGCCGCGCATCCTGTACGCAGGTATCCTGATCCTGGGGGGAATCCTGAGCCTACTGTTCGCGCTGGCACAGGACTATCAGCAGTTGGCCCTACTCCGCTTTCTGGCGGGCTTTGTCGGGGCCGGTTTTGTGGTGGGTATTCGCATGATCTCCGAGTGGTTTCCGGCCCGCCACACGGGTGTTACCCAGGGCATCTATGGAGGATGGGGCAACTTCGGGTCCGCGGGTGCGGCGGGGCTGCTGCCGATCATCGCCGCCAGCCTCGGCGGGCCGAACGGTTGGCGTTATGCGGTGATCCTCACTGGCATTCTGGCGATCGCTTACGGTGCCCTGTTCTATTGGCGAGCGCGCAACACACCCAAGGGCTCCACCTACTTCAAGCCGAAGCAGACCGGTGCCCTGGAGATCACCAGCGGCTTCGACCTATGGCTCTACATCCTGATGAATATCCCGATGTACCTGGTCCTGGGGGTACTGGCCTGGAAACTGTCCCCCGCCGCAATGGGGCTGCTCGACGCCACTACCACCTACACCCTCTATGCCGTACTGATCTTTGCCTACCTGCTGCAGGTCTGGAAGATCTGGCAGGTGAATGGTCACGTGCTGAAAGAACCGGTGCCGTCCATGCAACGCTACTCCTTCACCCAGGTAGCCGTTTTGGACCTCGCCTACATGGTGACCTTTGGGACCGAGCTGGCGGTAGTATCGATGCTGCCCCTGTTCTACGTGGACATGTTCGGTGTCGATAAGGTGGCTGCCGGACTGCTGGCGGGCTCCTACGCAGTCATCAATCTGGTTGCCCGGCCCCTGGGTGGCCTGGTGAGCGACAAGCTCGGGCGCAAAACGACCCTAACCTTCGTGCTCATCGGCATCGCCGCGAGCTTCCTGATCCTGAGCCAGGTCGACAAAACCTGGGCGCTCCCGCTGGTGGTGCTGGCAGCCACCTTTGGTGGCATCTTCTCCAAGGCGGGGTCCGGTGCGGTATACGCCATGGTGCCCCTGATCCAGCGCCGCCTGACCGGTCAGATCGCGGGCATGGCGGGCGCCTACGGCAACGTCGGCGGGGTCGTATTCCTGACCGCGCTAGCCATGGTCTCGACCCAAAACTTCTTTCTGGTGATCGGGACCTCCGCAGCCCTGGTGCTGGCATTCATCGCTTTGTGGCTGCGTGAGCCCACGGGCCACATGACCGAGATCATGCCTGACGGGACCGTGCAGCTCATCGAGGTGAGCTGATCGGCTTGGCTCACGATGATTGGGCGAGAGGGTG
>JAEHCY010000421.1 GCA_016880695.1 Chromatiaceae bacterium
AACCAGACCCAAGCCATCGGTACCGCAGCGGAAGTGTTTGAGTGCCGCAAGCTCGGAATCTTTCAATTTGCGGGCCTTCAGCCCCTTTGCCGAGGGTATCCGCTGGTCTTCGATCATCCAGACGCCCGCGGGGTTGAGCAGCATGCCTCGCGGATTCCCGGTTTCAGGTACCGCGAGTACGGCAATGGATTCGGGGTCACCGGCGATGCGGCCGCGGAAATACGCCGTATCGGGAACGGGCACGGAGTGGGTGTCGTCGACGACGATCTGGGCGTCCTCGGAGAACACTGGGAATCGAGAGAGATCCAGCGTGTCGGTGAGCAGTCCCTCGATTTCGACGCCAGAGACTCCCAGCGCACCGCCCATCGGAAGGCCTCGAGCTACCTCCGGCAGGTCTGGTCGTGCGGCGTGAACAACGGCCTGCTGGGGCGGTGCCGTCGCACCGGCGGGTGTTGCCACCGCCAATAGCATCAAGCAACCGATCCTGAGCACAATCGGATAATCCCACCATCGAAGCGCCATTCTTCTTCCTCCCGTATCCCAACAATCAGATAAAACCAAGGCGGTGTCACAGTTTGCAAGAGATCGCCCGGAGATTGCGTGACACCCACTACGACCGCTGAGGCCGACGCGATTAGTCTAGGTAAAACAGCAAGTTATTACAGAGAACTGCGTCACATTATAACGGGGTTTTTGCGTGCGGTACGTCGCAGATCTGGAATTTGATTGCGGGGTGAGTTTGCTCAAGGGTTTTACCGCCTGGTCGTGTTTTCTATTTCACCTCGAATATTCGACGCTATTGAAAGGCGGGAGGAATGGCGAAAGCGGGTGTTTCATGACGTCGCTCACCATTCGAGATTGACTCGATAGAGCGGTCATCCGTTAGCCTGTATTGCCAACTTTAGTCACCACCTCAGCGGGGTGACTCCACCGGCCGCAATCTTTCTCATCGACCAGGATCAGGGGTGCGGGCAGGCCGGCTCACAATAACAGAGTGTCAATGCCAGCGAGCTATCGGGAGCGGAGCCGACCTGACCGGGAACCCGTTTTTCTGGGTCAGATGCACACGCCGAGGCGCGGTTGGATCCCCTGACTCTGAATTGCGGTCAAAACAGCCCGCTTATGGTGCCCTGGTCGTCCACGTCGATGTCGAGGGCCGCGGGGCGGCGGGGCAAGCCCGGCATGGTCATGACCTGACCGGTGTAGATCACCACGAATCCAGCGCCGGCGGAGACCCGCGCGCCGCTCACGCTCAAGCGGAAGCCGGTCGGTGCGCCGGTGAGCTTGGGGTTGTCGGAGAGGGAATTCTGGGTCTTGGCCACGCACACGGGCAGGTTGTCGAAGCCGAGGTTGGTGATCTGCTTGATCTCGCGCTCCGCCTCGGGGGAGAAATCCACCTCGGCGGCGCCATACAGGCGCTCTGCCAGGCAACGCACCTTGTCCTCGATTGGCATCTCCAGGGGGTAGAGCGGGGTGAGCTGGGAGGGCTCGGCGCAGGCGGCCACCACCTGCTCGGCCAGCCCGAGACCCCCCGCACCGCCCGATTCGCGATAGTCGGTGATTGCCGCCGGCACACCGAAGTCCTGGCAGGCGGCAAGGATCTCCTGCAGCTCGCTCGGTTCATCGTCGAGAAAGCGGTTTACCGAGATGACCACGGGAATCCCAAAACGGCCGAGGTTCTCGACGTGCTTGCGGACGTTGGCGATGCCGTGCAGCGCCAGGGCGCGCCGGGTAACCACCAGCACCACGGCGGCGGGGGCCATGCCACCAATACGGCACTTGATGTGGAAGAACTTCTCCGCCCCGAGGTCCGCGCCAAAGCCCGCCTCGGTTACGATGTAGTCGCCTAGCTTGCGCGCCAGCTTGGTGGCCGCCAGGGTGTTGCAGCCGTGGGCGATGTTGGCGAAGGGCCCACCGTGCACCAGCGCGGGCACGCCCTCGAGGGTCTGTACCAGGTTCGGGTGCACGGCGTTTTTCATCAGTGCGGCCATGGCCCCCTCCACGCCTATGTCTCCGGCACGCACCGGTTTGCCCAGGGAGTCGTAGCCGACGATGATGGCGGCCATGCGCCGCTTGAGCTCGGCGAGGTCGTGGGACAGTCCCCAGATGGCCATTATTTCGGAGGCGGCGGTGATCTCGAATCCGTCCTCGCGCATTACCCCGTTCACACCGCGCCCTTCGAGGCCGACGAGGGTGCTGCGCAGCGAGCGGTCGTTCATGTCCATGACCCGCTTCCACACCACCTGGCGCGGGTTGATCTCCGGGGTGCCGCGGTGGTGCAGATGGTTGTCCACCACCGCGGCGAGCAGGTTGTGGGTGGTGGAAACCGCGTGCAGATCGCCCGTGAAGTGGAGGTTAATCTCCTCCATGGGCAGGACCTGGGAGTAACCACCCCCCGCGGCCCCGCCCTTGACCCCCATGCAGGGTCCGAGCGAGGGTTCGCGGATGGCGCACAGGGTACGCAGACCCAAGTGGGCCATGGCCTGGGTCAGCCCGATGGTGGTAGTGGTTTTGCCCTCGCCAAACTTGGTGGGCGTCATGGCGGTGACCAGGATCAGCTTGCCGTCCGGTCGGTCCCGCAACCGCTCCAGGATACCCAAGGGCACCTTGGCGATATGCTTGCCATAGAGGTGGAGGTCGTCGGCGCCGAGACCGAGCGTCTCGGCGATCTCGACAATGGGGCGCAGGCTCGCCTCGCGGGCGATCTCGATGTCCGTTCTCATGAGAGCGGCTCCCGCCTTAGATCAGCGCGCCACTGGCGGGCCGAACGCGCCCAGAGCCCCTACCAGAGAATCGGCACTCAGGATGTGCTGATTGAGGAAGTCCAGGAACAGCCGGACGTCGAACAGGATATGAATGCCCGGAGGTGCCGATTCGCCGAACCCCTGATCCGACACCAGGGTGATGTCGTCCCTGGCCACACCGCTGCGCGCGGAGAGCTCGGCGAGGATGCGAGCGCGGGACAGGGTGCCGAGCTCCTCCCCGGAGAGCTCCCCGGCGAAGGTCATGGCGTCCTCATCCAGGGGGGTGGGAACCCCGAAGCAGTGGTCGAGGCCCAGGTGCTCGCGCAGCCGCTCGGCGACCAGGGCAAAGGCATGGGTGACCAGGGCCACCTGATAGCCCATGGTCTTCAGAGTCTGAATCAGCTCCAGGGTACCCGGCGTGGGGCTGGTGGCTGCCGCCAGCTTCTCCACCACCTCTAGCGGTAGTCGCTCCAGGCGCGCGAGCGCCGCGGCGAGGCAATCGCGGCTATTGCCTTGGGGATAGATGGCCCGGAAAGCCTGTTCGTCGATCCCCGCCGCGCGCAGGACCTCCGTGCGGGTCGCCCCGTCCATGAAGCTGCCGCCGAATTCGAAGAGCAATATGCGCTTCTTCTTGTTGAACACATCCCGGCTCTGGAACAGGGTTTCGATGCCGAGCTCCGCCATGTGCGCATGCAGTGTGGCTTGCAGGTTTACAAGCGGCAGGGTGCTGCGGCTGATATCGACCAGGAGCTCCATCAGGAAGATACTTTCCCGGGCGATCATCTGCGAGAACTCGATGTTGACGCGGTGGCTGCGCAGGCGTTCCGATACCGCGGCAATGATCCCAGGACGGTCTCGGCCGACCAGGATCAGGAGCAGGTTGGTCTTTTCCGCGCTGCGGGCAACGGGCTGATACTTGTCGAAGCGCAGATCGAGACCCGTCCGTTCTGAGATTTCCGCAACCAGGTGCTCGAGCTCCCCCACTGAGGTATCGGAGTCACTGAAGTCCACTACCAGGAACAGGGTGAACAGGCCATGCAGCACGTCCTGGCGCAGGTCGATGATATTGCCGCCGCGCTCGGCGATGGGTGTGGTGACCTGCCGGACCAGACCAACCGCGTCGGGACCACTACCAAAAAGGATGTAGAGCTTCTCGTTCATCCGTCCAATGCTCTGGGGGTTGGGAGGATGGGGCATGATTGCCCAAAGGATGGCCGCCCACAAGCTCAAACCGCCGAAGGAGCGGCTATCGCACCCCGCCCCGCAGCCTCGCTGAGTCACCCTGTGCGCAAGGCCGCTAAAAAGGACATTCCCAGGCTTCGGCAATCGCGACGGCGGGCGGCGTGAGGGCCCCGTCGTCGGGTACCACGGAGCCGGTCTCGCTCAGTCTCTCGGAACCAGGTCCCGGTAGGCATGCCAGGTGGCGTGCCCCACCAGTGGCATGGTGACCAAGAGGCCGAGGTAGAAGGTGACGATGCCTACGCCGACGAACATGACGATGAGGGAGGCCCACAGGGCCATGGCTTGCCAGTTGCGACGGGTCACTTCAAAACTCGTACGCATGGCAGTCAGTAGATTCACCTGGCGGTCCATCAGCATCGGTGCGGTGACTACGCTGATACTGAAGGTGAATGCAGCGATCAGGCCCCCGACAATGACACCGGAGAAGAAGAACAGCGGGCTCTTCCCGGAGAGGAAGACCTCGGGGATGAAATTCTCCCAGGTGGGAATCGGCCGAGCATAGAACAGGGCGAAAATCAGTAGCGCCGCCAGGATCCAGACCAGCACGACCATCAGTAATGCCAGCCCCATCGCCGAGAGTTGCACCTCGTTCTGTTTCCAGGCCCGCCAGGCTTGGCAGAACTCTACCTTCTCCCCTCTCTCAAGGGCGGCGCTGATGCGGTAGAGTCCGATGCCCAGCAGGGGCGCGATCAGGAAAAACCCGGCAGCAAGCGGCGGGATGATGAAAAACGTCTTGCCGTAAATGAGCCCCAGCGTTAGCAGGTAACTGATGACCACGAAGACGGCCCCATAGCTGAGGCTGAATTTGGGGGCCTTGCGCAGGTCCTTCCATCCCTTGGCCAACCATTCCCAGGGATGGTCCAGTGTCACCTCGTTGACCCGCAATGGTGCGATGGCCTCCGGCCGGATGCTAACTACTTCGCTCACTTGATGTTCTCCTCGTCTGATTATTCCGAGATTCTACGATCCACTGGGGACTCTTGTCAGGGTTGTGAAATCCTCGGCCACGGCACGGGGGTCTTGGGGCGGGCTGAAGATCGCCGCCAGACGCCCTTGGGGGTCGATGAGCATGATCGTCGCCGAGTGGTCCACAAGATAGCCAAGGGCGGTATCCTGCCCCTCGGCGCGCGCATAAAGGATGCCAAGCTGGTCGGTCAGGGCGCGGATCGAGTCGTGGGGACCCGTTGCCCCGCGGAATCGGGGGTTGAAGTAGCGCACATACTGGCCGATCTGCTCGGGGGAATCCCGTTCCGGGTCGACCGAGACGAAGACGAAATCCGCCTTCGCCGCAGCCACACCCGCGCCGAGCAGCCGCTCGATCTCCTTGTAGGTTGCCAGGGTGGTAGGGCAGACGTCGGGACAACGGGTGTAGCCGAATGCCAGGAAGGTCCAATGACCGCGCAGGGTTGCCTCCGTGAATGGGGTTCCATCCTCGGCGATCAGCGCAAAAGGCTTGAGCAGCCGGGGTTGGGGCAGGGCGACGCCTCCGCTTTGCATCATCGGGGCAGGCGGTTGCCGGAGTCCTCGCTCGAAATAGTTCAAGCCGAACCAGAGGCCGGCGGTGACGGCGGCAATGACCACCAGGGGTGCGACCCGTGCCAGGGGACTGGGGGGCGACGGTGTGTGGGTGGGGTTCACTACGGCGGGTTCTGCTCGAGGGGCGGAGGAGCAATCCTAGAGTATGGCCATCGCGTCGGCCAGATAGTGGTCGATCAGCAACGACGAGAACAGGAGCGCGAGGTAGACAATGGAATAACTGAAGGTTCTCATGGCCTGGCTTTCGTCGGTGCTGATGAGCAACCGCAAGGCGCGGTACAGGAAGCCGGCGCCGAGGATCAGGGCGCCGGTGAGGTAAAGGGTGCCGCTCATTTGTGCGCTGTAGGGCAACAGGGAGACGACCACCAATAGGAGCGTGTAGATCAGGACTTGGCGTTTGGTGAAATCAACCCCGTGGGTCACCGGGAGCATCGGGATACCCGCCCGCGCGTATTCGTCTCTCCGCTTGATCGCTAGCGCCCAAAAGTGGGGTGGGGTCCAGACAAAGATCAGTAGCACCAGGAGGAGGGCGTGCAGGTGGATCTCGCCGGTC
>JAEHCY010000422.1 GCA_016880695.1 Chromatiaceae bacterium
ATATCCAACAGGCAAGCCTCAACCGGAACGGGCGCCGCCATAGCGCGGCTCAGGGGCAGGAGGGGTTCGATTCTCGCTGCGAGGGTTCGTACCTTCAATAGCCGTAAAGCAATCGGTAGGAGCGCCGCCCCCGGCGCGATAGGGCTGCTACTGGGGCGCGGCGTTGGAATCGCGGCGAGGGCGCCGCTCCTACGGGGTAGGGATCGCAACAATCGTGGCGAGGGCGCCGATTCTACACCGCAAGCTTGCGGCCTCTGCCCCCCGCCTACGCCGGTGCCACAGTAGCGGCGTCTATTGAGCAATCGCCAACCCCTGGCCCTCGCACCATGACCCAGCGCGCCCTCTACATTGCCGCCTACGACGTTTCCAACGACGCCCGTCTGCGCAACGCCCTGCGCGTGCTCAAGGGCTTCGCCAGTGGCCGGCAGAAGTCGGTGTTCGAGTGCTTTTTAACCGACGCCGAGAAGCGGGTGCTCCTCAGGGAGGTGCGGGCGGTGTTGGATGAGATCGAGGACCGCTTCTTCCTGATCCGGCTCGAGCCGCGCGGCACGGTCCACACCCTGGGCAAGGCGGTGCGTCCGCTGGATCTGGCTTGGTATTACGTGGGCTGAGCCGGTTCGGAATCAGGTTTCGGAATCGCGGCGGGGGCGCCGCTCCGACAACGGAAAGGAGACAGGAGTTGACCAGGCTCTATCTCGATCGCCGCGGTCTCGCGCTGAAGCAGGAAGGCCGTAGCCTGGTGATCTTCGAGGACGGATCGCGCCGCGGCTCGGTGCCCCTGCACCTGCTGGAGCGGGTGGTGCTGCGCAGCTCGGTGAACCTCGATAGCGCGGTGCTTGCGCACCTCGCCGAGGCGGGGATCGGGGTGTTGGTCTTCGGCGGCCGTTTCGGCGGCAAGCGCGCCCTCATCCTGGGCGATTGGCACAACGATGCCGCCCGCCGCATCGGCCAGTACCGCGCCTATGGCGATGTCGATTGGCGCCAGGTCTGGTCGCAACGGCTGGTGACCCTGAAGGTGAAGGGACAACTGCGGCTGCTGCAGCGGGCACTGCGGGAGCGGCCCGATCTGCGCCTACCGCTCACCACCGCCATCGGCCGCCTGGAGGGTATCCGCTCGACACTCACCGGGGGCGAGGCCCCGCCCGAGCGGGTGCGGGGACTCGAGGGCGCGGCCGCCGCGGCCTACTTCGAGGGGCTCTGCAGCCTGTTCCCGGAGTCGCTTGCATTTAAGGGACGCAACCGCCGGCCGCCGCGCGATCCGGTCAACGCGGTGCTCTCGCTCGGCTACACCCTGCTGCACGCCGAGGCGGTGCTGGCATGCCACGGCGCGGGGCTCGACCCCCTGATCGGCTTCTACCACGAGCTGGCGTTCGGCCGGGAGTCCCTCGCCTCCGACCTCATCGAGCCGCTGCGCCCGCGCGTGGATGCCTGGGCCTGGGAGCGCTTCCGCACCCGCGATCTGCGTGCCGATGACTTCGACACCAACGCCGGCGCCTGCCTGCTCGGCAAGGCGGGGCGGCGGAGCTTCTTCGCCACCTGGGAGCGGTTTGCGCGGGCGCCCCGGCGGCTACTGCGCCGCTACACGAGCCGCCTGGCCCAACGGCTGGCCGAGCCGGTGGGGCCGGGGGCCGATGGGGCGGCCGAATCCCGCTAGCGCTTGTCCCCTACATTCGGAAGCACCGACCATGATCATCCCCACCCGCACCAAGACCCTCCCCCGGCCGGCCTCGGGCGATCCTGCGCTTGGCCCGCCGCCCAAACCGCTTTATCTCATGCCCCACACCGGCATGCGGGTGGACCTCGATGGGCCCGCCCTGCGGGTGAGCGTTCCCGACCAGGCCGAGCGGCTGTTTCCCCTGGTGCGGCTCTCGCGGGTGTATGTGCAGGGCGATGCGCTCTGAGCCACCGTCGCGCTTTTGGCCTGCGCCGACCGGGGGTTGAGCGTGCTGTTCGTGGACCGTCACGGCGAGGTGCTGGCCCGCCTGCTCGGACGGCCCGGTCTGCGCTACGAGCTCCACCAGCGCTTCGTCGACTTTCTCGAGCGCCCCGATGCCGAGGAGCGCTATCGGCTGTGGTGCGAGGCCATGGAGCGGCAGGCGGTGCTCTGGGTGCACAACCGGTTGGGAGAGGCTGAGCCCGTGGCTTGTGTGCGGGATCTGCGCGCCCAGATCGAGCAGGCGGCCATCCGCCTGGCCGGGCGCGAAGGGGCCCTGCGTGTGCGCCAGTGGCTACGGGCGCTGGCCTTCGGTTGGATGCAGGCCCATCTGCAGGATCTCGGGTTCGGACGCGACAACGAGCATGGCCAGGATGGGCGGCCCAGCCTGGCCACCGACCTGACCGATCTGCTCCTGTGGTACCTGGAGCCCGCCCGCCTGGGGTGGCTCAACCGTCGGTTCCAAACGGCGCAGCACAAGGCCGAGCCGGTGCGGGCACCCTCGCGGCGGGAGACCCTCGCCCTGTTCCAGTCCCGCGAGACCCGCGTGGGGGTGCGCGGCCGGGGGCTGACCAACCGTCTGCACCGCTGGCTGGTGGAGATGGCCTGAGGTGTCGTCATGGCCGATCTCGTCGCGCGTCTGCACATCCTCTCCTACGACATCGCCGACCCGAAGCGACTGATCCGGGTGCATCGGACCATGAGACGCTGGGGGATACCGCTGCAATACTCGGTGTTCCTCATCCGGGTGAATAAACCGGCCCTGCAACGCCTCAAGGACGAGCTCGACGACCTCATCGAGCGGCGCCGGGACGACATCCGCATCTATCCCTTGCCCGCCCGACTCGATCTCACCCATTACGGGCGCCAACTCCTTCCCACGGGCATCGAGCTATTTGGCCGCGACCTCTACAATGACCTCATCCCGGGCCTTGCGGCGCTGGGGGACCCGAGCACGCGCCAGCGATTGAAATCTTCGCTCCAGGGGGGTTAGATGCGGGACTCCTGGAATGGGGCAGGGTATTCGCACCTCATGCGGGGGATCACAGAAGCCATGAAGCGCGAATGAGCACCGATCAGCGGGCGCTGAGGGAGAAGGGGATCGGTACGCACACCGCGGCGGTTCTGCACCCTTCGGTCGGGGGGCAAGCCAGCGCTCATGCTCGATCTGTCTGCGGAGCGGAGATAGCTTGATCCGAGCCATCCTGGTACAGCAGATCGGAAGGACACATGCGTTTCATCCATTGCGCTGACCTCCATCTGGACAGCCCGCTGCGCGGCCTCGATCTGTACGAGGGCGCCCCAGCGGAAGAGCTGCGGCAAGCTACACGCCGTGCCTTCGCCAACGTCGTTGACCTCGCCATCGACCGCTCGGTGGATTTCCTGCTGATCGCCGGCGACGTCTTCGATGGCGACTGGCCGGACTTCAACACCGGCCTGTATTTCGCGGCGCAGTTGCGCCGCCTTGCCGAAGCGGACCTCCGTGTCTTCCTGACCTACGGCAACCATGACGCGGTCAGCAAGTTGACCCGATCGGTACC
>JAEHCY010000423.1 GCA_016880695.1 Chromatiaceae bacterium
AAACACTCAGGAGCCGCGCGGCCCGCCGGGCGTGTACGCCCGGATCTTCATCTTGCCGGCATCACCATTGCTGGTGCTGGGGCTCAGCGGCTTGTTCGGGAACCGCGCAACCGCCTTGCCGGCGGCCTTGCTGTTCTGGCTGTCCACAATCTCGTCCGGGTTCTTGAAGGACATGGACGAGCCGTAGGGGTTGCTGACTTTCAACATGATTCACTCCTTCAGATTACGGCGAAGCCGGGGCCTTCGCCACGACACCGGTGCCCACGTACTGGGGCTCGATGACCTCGAAACCGTACACCATCAGGCCACGGATGAGGTAGCCGAAGTCGGTCGGGTTGTTGATCATCTGGGCCTCGATGATCTGGGCCGCGAAGGTCAGGCCGGCGGAGTGGCCGAACATCACGTACGTGGCAACTGCAGGCGACGTTTGCGTCAGCATGTTGTTGCTTCGGTACAGCGTGAAGCCGTCCACCTCGCCGATCTTCCCGTTGCGCAGGATCGAGACGCCATCGCCGGCCAGCGATGCGATGCGCAGGTCAGAGCGCTTCACCAGCGAGTCCATCCAGGCCGGGATCACCATCCATCGGCCTTCAGCACTCACGTTCTGCTCGGTCAGCACCTGGCCGCAGTCAACGATGAAGTCAACCACGTTGTCCTTGGTGAGCAACCGCGGCGAAGCGGCCGTGCCAAGGTCGATGTCGTTGCTGATGACGCCAGCGGTGGAGCCGCTGTTGTCTGCGCTGACCTCGGACGGGATCGTCTCCAGCATGTCCGCGTCGGCGGAGATGCGCAGTTGGATCGAGCCGTCGTTGGCGAACACGTCAGCCAGGTTCAGGTCGGATTGCCGCGAGTCCACGATGTTGAGCGCGACGTTGAACGCCTTGCCCTTGTCGATGGACAGCGTGACGGAGTTGCGCGTCGGGTATTGAGGCGTGAGCCCCTCCCCGATCACGTAGTCCGTGACGGTGATGTCCGGGATGGTGCGGATCTTGACCTGGGCGCCGAAGTCAACGATGTCACCCTCGTAGTCGATCGACGCGATGTCGCCGAACACGGTGGTGCGGTAGAACTTCTCCACCAGCTTCCCGGAGTACACCTCCGGGTCGAAATTTACGGTGCCACTCGGGCCATAGTCCGGGACACCTGATGCGCGAGGCACACCCATGATTCTCTCCAGTTAGGGTTACCGCTTACGCGGTGGCTCTCGACTGAAGACGAGCCTCGAACGCGGCGTGTTCAGCATCGCTGACCAACCTGAGCGCCCGGCGCTTGTAGTGCTCGCGGACCTCGGCCTTGGTCGGGTATCCCATCGACGGGACACTCGGCGGCGGGGTCGAATCCGTTCTCGCACCACCAGAAGGAGGAACGGGGGGCGTTGGCACCGCGTTCTCTGCCTTGTACGCCATGAACATCTGGGCCACCCCAGCAACGTTGAAGTTGCCGATGTGACGGTCAAGAATGTCCTGGCGAACCATGCCAGATCCTGGGTCAACCTCTGCAAGAAAGCCGGTGAATTGGTCCTTCCAGGCGGGTTCCTGGTCGATCACCTCAAAGTCCGGCACCAGTTCGGCCAGTCGCATCTTGAACGATGCGACCTTCTCCTTGTGGGCTCGCTTGGCGTCGTCTGCTCGTGCCGTCTTCAGCGGCGCGATCTCGGCGTCAATGAGCGCCTGAGCTTGGCTCCGCGCCGCCTTCGAGGCGGTGGCCGCCATGGCCCTGCACTGGTCCTCGCCAAGCTGCTCGATCTGTTCCGGGGTGAAGTATTGCCCCAGGTCGATCTCGGTAGCAGCGGCAGGTTTCTCAGAGAGCTTCCCAAGAAGCTCAGTGATCCGCGCGTTCAGTGCAGCAACCTCGGCGGCGTGCTCTTCGCGGGTCTGGTTCAGGATCCCCTGAGTGACCTTGAAGCGCTGCTCCCAGTAGGCAGGATCGCTCTTGCGAGGATCGGCCGTTGGGTGCGTCGGTTTCTGCGCCTGCGGCGCGGATGGTTGTGGCGGCTCCTCGCCCTCGGGCTTGGTCGCCACGGATGGTTCCTCCGGCGGCTTCTCCATCTTCAGCCGGATACGCTCCTGCTGACGTTGAATCTGCCCCGGTAGGGGACGCTCGCGTGATACTTGGCTCATCTCAGCCGGCATTCAGTTCTCCGATCCTGGCCTGTTGGCACTGGGATTCGTGATTCGGAATGCGCTGGGCGCGATTTCCAGGTTACGCCTGGGGGTGGTTCACGACTCTGGGTCGAGATACCGCCGGGCGGTTGAGGCGTTGTTCAGCCTCTTTGATGTCCTGCAGCAATTCGTGAAACGCCCGGGACCGGCCCTGCGCCACGAAAACACCCTCTCGCAGGGCTGAACGGAGATCTGCGTCGGCGCTTCCCAGTTTCGCTTCGAGGTATCTGAGATACATCTTGACTTCTGGGAGCCTTGCAAACCTTGCCAGGAATTCAAGCTCCTCGCGCGAGAGTGGCTCACTCATGCCGAATCCTACCTTACTTGCTCGGCTTGCTGTCCTTGTCGCCTTGTACCCTGGCCATCTCGGCCTTCACGGCCTCCCTGACCATCTCCATGATGAACTCCTGCTGCCGACGCTTTTCCTCCGCGGCGGTTTGAAGGTTGTCGCGCTGGGCGTCAGCCTCGGTTTGTGCCTGGATTTTCTGGGTCTCTGCGGCGCCCTGCATCTCCAGTTGCTGCTGCATCTGCTGCTGCTGGGCCTCGGCCTCTTGCTGGGCCCGCTTGGCCAGTTCCTCGTCGTCTGGCACGATGTCATCGACCGGCAGTTCCATGGACGCGGCCAATTCCCTGGCCAATGCTGCAATGCCCTTTTGTCCGACGATCTGCGCCAGCATCGGGTTTTCAGCGGTGAGGCCGAGAAACTGCATGCGCCGGTTTTGGGCAGATTCCTTGATGAGAATGGCCGCGGCACCACGCGGCACCACGGCGCAGTCCCCCTTGATACTCTCGTCCGGGTTGTAGAGCATCTCGTTGAAGAAAGCCTCCTGGATGGTGGGCCCGATCACATCCATGTCGATGCCGCTGATGGCGCGGCGCAGCCCCTTGGCGGCGTTGTTCATCAGCATGGTGAGGCCAGTGGCCGTGTCAGCGGCGCCGTGCACGTCCTGGTTGCCGTAGGCGTACCGCGGGATGCCGGTCGCATCGTCGGCGCGCATCTCCCACTGCTCGTAGGTGGCCATCAGGGGGCCGGACCTGTCGTCAGGCTGGAAGAATCCGATGCCAGGGTTGGCCTGGTTTGAGTTCGGGTCGCTCTTGAGCTGGAAAATCTTCCAGGGGATGATCTCCATGGTCTGCTCGCCGTCCGCAAGGCGGTCGGCGTAGACCCACATCATCGGCCCCGATGCAGCCCCCAGGTTGTCAGCTAGGGCCCGCGCGATGGCGTTGCACATCTTTTGGTGGGTCTCGCACAGATCGGGGACCGAACGGCCCCAGAAGGCCCCTGGGATGGTCTCGTAGGATGCCTTGTGGTACGGGCGCAGACCCAGCGGGTGAGGGTTGAGCACGGCGTAGATCACGTACTTGCCGATGAGCACCGCGTTGACTTCGTAGTCCTTGTCCCGCTCCAGGTCCTCCCAGCCGCGCACACCCCAGCCGATGAGCTTCCAGCCAGGGACCGAGCCCCAGTAGTTCAGCGCGTCGATCACACCTGGTGGGCTGACCCACAGGTACATGGACTCCTGCTCCAGGCGGGCCCGCTCAGCGGCAGTCCACAGCCACCCTTCCAAGTGGCCATTGCTGTAGTCGAGCAGCGCCTTCTCGATCTCGTCATCCCGGTAGTCTGGGAGGCCCTTCAACTCCCACAGGTCCTTGCGAAAAAACCGGATGCGCTCGATGAAGTCGCCCTGTTGCGGGTTGTCCGAACCGATCGCCGGATAGATGTCGAAGGGCGAGACGCGCTCCCAGCTTTGCACCGGTCCGTCCGACACCTTTGGCTTCCATCCTGGGCCCCACTCAAGGCGCTTGTGGCGACGGTAGAGTGGTCCCTTCATGATGGCCGCCGGAAAAGTCACGAAGTCCTCCACGAACCCATCCATCGCATGTTCCCAGCCACCTTCGGCAAGTCGATCAGCGATGACCTTCTCCATGCGCTTGGCGCGAAGCTCAGCGATCTTCTTGATCTGCTTCTCGGCCTCCGTCCTGGTCTTGTCGCCGATCTCTGCCACGAGGTCACGGAACTGACCCGGGGTCATGGTCTCGCCGGTCTCCTGACTCATCTGCACCATCTGCTCCTGGGCCTGCTGGATGGCCTTGGCGACGATGCCGCGCTTGATCGGGTCGGGCAGATCGGGCACCGGTGTTGGCACGATGCCCCACGGACGCTCACCGGCTGGCAGCACGATCTCGCGCACCCAGGCGGATCCGGCCCGGCACTTGGTGTTTGTCAGGTCCGCCCAAACGATGTTCTGGCCACCAGACTGCTGCAGCACCTGAAGCTGGGCCGGCGAGTAGAGACCGCGGCGGGCCCGCATGCAGGCCAGGAGCTTCAGGTCGATGGCCTCCTTCTGCATCTTGTTGCGCCACCAGGACGCGCGGATGTGGCCAGCAAGGGCGGGGATGTACTCTCCCTCCAGATCCATTGGGTCTGGGGACGGCTGTGCCTGGTCGCGCTTGAGCACATCGTCGAGCCCAAGCTGTCGCACAAGGGGGTTTACTGGCATGTCATCACCTCATCGCACTCCACACAACCTGACGACGCTGGACTGGTTTCACGATCGCTCGCGACGCCTTCCGATCCAGCGTGTCCACCAGGAAGCTCAGCGCAAGGCTGTCGGCCTTGTCCGGGCTCTTCCCGCCGTTCTTCTTGATGTCCTTCTTGCTCTGCAACTGGATGCGCAACGCGTTGTCGTAGCTGAAGTCCAGTGAGCACATCTGGTCCGCCAAACCACCTGGCTTGTCGTCCATGGGCAGCTCGCCACTCGCGAGCCACTCCTTCATCCGTCCCCAGGCTTCAGCGCGCTGGTTGAAATACTGCTTGTCGTCCCTCGCCGGGACGTGCCACATGATGGGCACCAGTTGCGGCATGTTCGGGGTCCTTCTCAGGAACGAGTCCAGGTCTGCGCCATTGCCGGAGGCGTCGTAGATGACGGCGTAGATGCCAGAGGTCTTGCGGATGATCTCGACGATTCGGCCGCCCACATCAACCCCGTCGAAGCCCGAGAACTCCACCTGCCAGTGGACCTTCAGACCTTGCCTCAGCGTGACCACGGTGCTGTCGTCGCCAAACCTTGCCGGGTCGATGCTCAGGATCTTGGGCTGGGCCCTCCATGCCATCATTGGCACTTCGCGCCGCATGGCCGCCATCACTGCTTCGGGACCGATGAAGTTGGCGAAACCAGCCCTGGGGAAGAGGCCCTTCACGCGCACGCGCACGAAGTCCGAGTCCTCGCCGTAGTCGGTGATCCAGTCCTCGATCTCGGCCTTGTTGGTGAAGCTGACGTTGCGGCCGTCCACCTGGGTGAAGCGGAACCGCTTGGACTGGGTGCACTCACGGTGGAAGCGCCCAGTTGTTCGGGTCGGGTTGCCGAAGGCGCACCACACGATCTGCGTGTCCGCGTCGGTCAGGGCGCCCATGGCCGTTTCCCAGATCGAGTCATCGATGGCCGACGCCTCATCGAACAGGAGCAGGACACGCTTGCCCTCGTTGTGCAGACCGGCGAAAGCCTCGGTGCTTTCTGCGGACCACGGGATTGCGTCTACCCGCCAGGTCTTGACGTGGCCCTTGTCGATGGTCTCGATCGAGGTGGCGTTGAACTTGAACAGCGGCTTGGCGATCCAGAGCTGGTGCCACTTTCCAAGCTCGGCCCAGGTCTTGGACGAAAGCTGGGTCGCTGTGTTGGCCGTCACCACGCCCTTGGTGTCCACCTTCGTGCCGATGGCCCAGAGGATGAGCCAGGACACCAGGGCGGACTTGCCCACGCCGTGCCCGGACGACACCACCTCACGAACGATTGCGCCCCTCTCGCCGCCGGCTTTGAGTTTCTTGCCGATGCTGTCGAGTACCCCGGACTGCCAGGGCTCTGGCCCCATCTTGTTGGACAGCGTGGTTCCCGGGACGCCCCACGGAAAAGACCACATGACGAATCCCAGCGGATCGAATTCGTAGTCGATCAGCTTGTCGAGTAGCTCGTCAATGGGGGTTTCAGGTTTCCTGACGCTGTTTATTACCCTGCGCCGCGGCCTGACAGCAGTTTCCGCCACTTCAATACTCGCCGGCTTCCTCGTCCATCATCGGGTTCGGCTCCGGGTATCCGTTGCCGGCGTGGCGCATGCCCTTGGGCGCGCAGTCGATCACAGCCTGGGAGCGGCGCAGCCC
>JAEHCY010000424.1 GCA_016880695.1 Chromatiaceae bacterium
AGCGCCTGGTGGGCGGTGTGGTCACCTTTGCGGATATCTCCGAGCGCAAGCGTGCCGACGACGACCTGCGTGCGGCACACGACGCCCTGGCCCAAGAGCGGGCGTTGCTCGCCGATCGGGTGCGGGAGCGAACCATGGAGCTCGACCTGGCCAATACCGAGCTGGCGCGCACCGCACGCGCCAAGGACGAGTTTCTCGCTGCCATGAGCCACGAGCTTCGCACCCCTCTAACCACCGTCCTTGGTATTGCCGAGACGCTGGAGGATGGTCTGCTGGGGCCGATCAACGAGCAGCAGGTACGCGCGGCTAAGACCATCCAGGAGAGTGGCCATCACCTGCTCTCACTGATCAACGACATCCTCGATGTGGCCAAAGTCGATTCCGGCAAGATGCAACTGATGTGGGACCGCGTCCCTATGCAGCAACTCTGCGACGCCAGCCTTCGCCTGGTGCGCCAGGCCGCCCAGCACAAGGCAATTGATCTCTCCTGCCAGGTCGATCCCCAGGTGCACCTGGTCCAGGGCGATAGTCGGCGTCTCAAGCAACTCTTGGTCAATCTGCTCAGCAATGCAGTCAAGTTCACCCCCGAGGGTGGCTCGGTGGGCCTGAGCGTGGCCGGTGACACCGAGCGGCACCGCCTCCGCTTCACCGTTTGGGACACCGGGATCGGTATCCCCCGCGAGCAGTTCGGTCAGCTGTTCAGGCCTTTCGTCCAGCTCGACAGCAAGCTGTCGCGCCAGTATGGCGGCACCGGGCTCGGGCTGGTGCTGGCCTATGGCATGGCCGAGCTCCACGGTGGCAGCATGAGCCTCGAAAGCGAGGTGGGACGGGGGAGCCGGTTCTATGTGGACCTGCCCTGGGACCCCGAGATGGGCGAGCTCGCAGCGGAGGCGGCACCGGCGCGCTCGGCGGAGGGACGCCCCCCGCCGACCGAGGCGGCGGGACGGCACGCCCGGGTACTACTGGCCGAGGACAACGCCCTCAACGCGGAGATGCTCGCTGCCTATCTGCGCGAGATGGGCTATGAGGTCGAGGTTGCCCGCGACGGCGTCAAGGCGGTGGCATCGGCGACCCAGCAGCCCCCCGACCTGATTCTGATGGACGTGCAGATGCCCGAGATGGATGGGCTGGAGGCAACCCGGCGGCTGCGGTTGTCGCCCGCTACGCGGGAGACGCCGATCATCGCCCTTACGGCACTGGCCATGCCCGGCGACCGGGAACGCTGCCTCGATGCCGGGATGGACGACTACCTGGCCAAGCCGTTGGGGCTCAAGGAGCTGCAGCAAACCCTCCAGCACTGGCTGGCGCGCGCTTAGCCCCGGATCGGCGGGATTCCCGCCGGGTCAGGATTGGGTTTCTCAGTGGGCCAGGGTCTCGGGTGCCGGGGGCATCTGCAGGAAGAAACCCACCCCGGCGAGGGCGTCGCGTACCTGATCGGCGTCCACCCGCGCCAAGCGGCGTTCGGGGTACAGCACCAGCTCCATGACAAACACCGGCTCGCCGAACAGGCGCCGCAGTGGCTCGGGAACCAGCTCGAAGTGGTCCCGCTCCCGCAAATACAGATACAGATCGTCGCGCCGGCGACTGCGGTAGATCCAGCAGCGCGGGCCGGTCTCGCTGAGCGCGGACGCGCCGCTCGACCCTGCGGTCGGCCCGCTCATGGTCGCAGGGGCCTGGGCGTGGTGGCCTCCAGTCGCCAGATCTCGCGGTTGTATTCGGCGATGGTCCGATCCGAGGAGAAGCGACCGCTTTTCGCGGTATTC
>JAEHCY010000425.1 GCA_016880695.1 Chromatiaceae bacterium
CAGCCCGGCCAGCCAGACCCCATAGAACACCGCCAGACTCGACGGATGCCGGAAGAACACGGCTCCCAGAGCGGAGTAGAGGTACAGGTGGGAAAGGTAGAAGAACAGGGGTGTGCGTCCGAAGACCGCGAGCACTTCGAGGATGTGGCCGGTTCGCGCGAACCGTGCGAACCAACCGAGCAGGATCAGGTTTCCCCCCACCGTGAGCGTGGTGAAGACGAGGGCCGGCGGATACTTCACGAAGTTGAGGAACTCGATCCAGGAACCGTCACGCGGTGGGCGCAGGTTGCCGAACCCGCCCGCCCATCGTAGTCCGAGGGAGAGGACGACCAGGCCAAGCCCGATCCATGGCGCGGCCCGCTCCGCGGCGACATGGTCACGCGATAGCCAGCGCGCGAAGACCACCCCAAAGGCTGCGATCGCGAACCACGGGATCAGTGGATAGAGGACCATCAGGAATCCGGTCTGCCCCGGGATCAGGATCAGGCGCAGCAGCGGACTGAACTCTTCCGCGACCCGATCCGGCGTCGGCGTCAGCGCGTTGGTGATCCACAATCCGCCCACGCCCAGCCCCAGCCAGAGCCGTGCATCGGCGCCGAGCAGCGCACCCCCGAGAGCCATCGTGAGTCCGAGGGCGGTCAGCACACCGGTGATGACGAAGGGCATGCCCCCGCCACCTGGCGGGGCAGGCGAGGGCGTCGATCCGGGAGTCTGGAACACGAGGCCGAGAAGCCAGGCGGGGTTCTCGACCAATTGGTTGATCACGACGAGAAGCAGACCGCGCGTGACGAAGAAGCGGGCGACGCGCCGGCGGCCCCAGCCCTGGCGCAGGCGTGATTCGGCGAACAGCGCCATGCCGCAGCCCATGAGCAGGAAGAACCCCGGGGCGCAGAAGTGCGTCACGAACCGTGTCATGAACGGAAGGGCGCCCGAGTAGCGGGTGATCTCGCCACCCCAGAACTCGGAGGAGTGCCGATGGGCGATGAACGCGCTGGCGTGGTCCAACGCCATCACCGCCATGACCAGCCCGCGGAGCGCGTCGAGGCTGACGAGCCGGGTGGACGCGCGGCCCGAGCCTGCCGTCACTCGATTCACCCGGCCTTGGATCGCCCACCCACGGCGGGTGCCGGGGCCACGGGGTTCGACGCGACCTGCCCCCCGAGACGCAAACGGAACTCCCGTCTCAAGAGGTAGAGGCTCAGGAGCATCTGGAGGGTGACCGAGGCCACCGACAGATACCACGCCCAGCGCAGCTCGAATCCCGGCGTGCGCGACAGGACCAGCAGGGGCACGGACACCGCCGCGATCCGGAGGAACGAGCTCACCAGGGCGGGCACGGTGTTGCCGAGAGCTTGGAACATGCTCGAGCTGACGAAGATGATTCCCGACGCGATGAAGTTCCACGAGATGATGCGCAGGTACTCGTCGCCCACCGCGATCACCTGGGGATCGGCGGAGAAACCGCGGATCAAGGTGGCCGGCGCGACGTGGCACAGCAGGGTGAGCAGGAGCATGAGACCGGACGCCATGAGGATCGCGGAGCG
>JAEHCY010000049.1 GCA_016880695.1 Chromatiaceae bacterium
CGAGGCCCGCAGGTCGAGCTGGCTGTCGCCCTGCTCGAAAAAGAACCGGCCGCCCTGGTGCCGGCGTTTCTCTGTGATGTCCACGTCGCACATCACCTTCAGGCGGTTGGTCATCGCCCCCAGCAGCGTGGACGGGAAGTCGTCGTAGTGGATGAGCACACCGTCTTGGCGGAACCGCACGCGAATATGATCCTTGAGCGGTTCGAGGTGGATGTCGCTCGCCTTGCGTTCGACCGCCGCCGCGACGATGCTGTTGACCAGCGCGATGATGGAGCCCTCGTCCGCGGGGGAGATCCGCTCACGCTGCTTGGCGCGCTGGACGCGCTTGATCGCCCGTTCGATGGAGCTGCGGCGGGCGATGGCGGTGGTGAAGGTGGGCCCGAACACTTCCCGGGCGGCATCGAGGTCGCTCTTGTCCAGCGGGTCGGCAAAGGCGATCAGCGGTTTGCCGTCGTCCATCCGCACGGGCACGAAGTTGTGGGTCTCGTACCACTTGGCCGGGACTTTGAAAAACAGCCGAGGGTCGATCTCGGAGAAATCCGGATCCACGTAAGGGAACCCCATCTGCAGGGAGAGCACCTCAATCAGGGCGCGCTCGTCGATCAGCCGGCGCTCGAGCAGGATCTCGCCCAGGCGCTTGCGCGGCTTGCTCTCATTCTGGACGGTCAGTGCCACGCGCAGGTCTTCTTCCTGGATGTGGCCGAGCTCGACCAGGAGGTTGCCCAGGCACATGGGGGCTTTGTTCCGGCGCACCGCCTCCTTGATCTGGTCCTCGGAAACGAGCTTGAGCTCCTTCAAGACCTCCAGAACCGGGCGCGGAGCGTCGAGCTTGGACCGCACCCGGTGGGCATAGGCGAGCTGCTCGCGGGTAAGTTGGCTCGCCTGCACCAGCAGATCGACGATGTCTTGGGCGTGGGCGGCTTGGTCTGCGGTCGGCGCCCGGCCGCGGGTGTCGGCGGCGGCGGTGATCTCCGGTTGAGGATCCACAGGGACTTTTTCCTTTAGCGAATGGGTTGTGGCGCAGAGTCGTCTGCCGCAGGGGGTGAGCCTGCAGCGGTCAGACCACGCCCTTTTAGAGCGGCGAGGCTCCTTCGGTCTTGATATCGGCTGTTTGGCGAAACTCTTTAGTCCATTTGAATTTGGTTCAAGTTTCCTGCTTCGGATTTCGAATTTGGCTCTGGCGTGCCCGGGGTGGGGTTTAGCCCAGCCGGTCGGCAAGCCCCATGTCCGGGATCACACGCGCCGGGAGGCAAGGGGGCCGGGGCATCAACTCCGGTCTTGTATCCGGATGCGTCCATGCATATAATGGCGGCGCTTGTTTTTATTAAACCCGACGCGAGGTGAGTACGACCCATGGCGAACGTTTATTACGTGGATGGAAAATTTGTGCCTGCCGCCGAAGCCGCCTTCCCCATCAATGATCTCGGGCTCCTGCGGGGGTATGGTGTGTTTGATTTCATGCGCACCTACAACGGCAAGGTGATCTTCATCCAGGACCACATCGAGCGGTTGGCCCGCTCGGCGCGCGAGATCGGCCTTGCGCTCCCCTGGCCGCAGGCGGAGATCATCCGGCTGGTGGGTGAGACGCTTAAGCGCAACGACCCGGTTGAGTCCAGTGTCCGCATTCTGGTCACCGGCGGGTCCAGCCCGGATTTCATAACGCCCCAGGGAAAGCCGCGCCTGGCGATCATGGTCACTCCCCTCAGCCGCTACCCCGCGGCGTGGTATTCGGAAGGGGCCAAGGTCATCACCGTGCGCCACAACCGCCCCATCCCCGGGGCCAAGAGCATCGACTACATCCGCGCCATCCTGGTCCTGGCCGAGGCGCGGGAGAAAGCGGCCATCGAGGCGGTCTATGTCGATTCCGAGGGCTGGGTCCGGGAGGGCACCACCAGCAACATCTTCGCCATCTTCGGCGGGACCCTCGTCACTCCGGGTGAGGGCATCCTGAGCGGTATCACCCGCCAGAAAGTCCTCGGCCTGGCAGAAGGCAACTACACGGTTCAGATTCGCGACCTCCAGCGCGGGGAGCTTGTCGCAGCCGACGAGGTGTTCATCACCTCCTCCAACCGCTTGATCGTGCCGATCGTCCAGGTGGACGAGGATGGGATCGGCACGGGTAAACCGGGCGAGCGGACCCGGGCGTTGATGCAGACCTTTGCCGAATACACCGCGCAGCTTTCCGCCACCCGTGAATGAGGAG
>JAEHCY010000426.1 GCA_016880695.1 Chromatiaceae bacterium
CAACCTGCCCCTCTACCTGGTCGATGCACCCGCCTACTTCCACCGCGAGGGCAATCCCTATACCGATGTCACCGGGCGTGACTGGGGCGACAACGCCGATCGATTCGCCCTGTTTTGTCGCGCCGTGGTGGAGGTCGCGCTAGGCTCGGGGGATACTCCGTGGCGTGCGGACATCGTCCACTGCAACGATTGGCAAACAGGGCTCGTCCCGCCCCTTCTGGCCCTGCAGGCGGATCGCCCGGCTACCGTCTTCACCATCCACAATCTGGCCTACCAGGGGCTGTTCGACCAGCTCGCCTATCGCCGCCTCAAGCTCCCCGCGCAGTACTGGGATACCCAGGGATTGGAGTTCCACCATCTGCTCTCATTCATCAAAGGTGGCATCCTGTTCTCCGATCGAGTGAACACGGTGAGCCCAACCTACGCCAACGAGGTGCGCACGCCCCGCTTCGGCTATGGCCTCGACGGGCTGTTGCGCCACCTCGGACCCCGCTTCGGGGGCATCCTCAACGGTATCGACTATGAGGTCTGGGATCCCGCCCAGGACCCCCTCATCGCTTGCCATTATGACTGGGAGCGCTTCGAGCTGAAGGCGGAGAACAAGCGCGCCCTGCAGGAGGAGATGGGCTTGCCCCAGGCGCCCGAGGCGCTTCTGTTCGGCTATATCGGCCGGCTGGTGGAGCAGAAGGGGGTCGACCTGATCCTCAAGATGCTCCCCGAGCTCCTGGCGGTGCCCGAAACCCAGTTGGTCATGCAAGGCGCGGGCGACCCGGATCTGGAGCTGGCGCTGGAACAGGCATCCGCCGATTACCCGGGCCGGGTGGCGGTGCACGTCGGCTACGACGAGGGCCGGGCCCACCGAATCGAGGCCGGAAGCGACTGTTTCCTCATGCCGTCACGCTTTGAGCCCTGCGGCCTCAACCAGCTCTATAGCCTGCGTTACGGCACCATTCCCATCGTCCACCGCACCGGAGGGCTAGCCGACACGGTGATCGATACCACCCCGGAGCACCTTCAAAGCGGAGTCGCCACCGGGTTCCAGTTCGAGCACGCCGATAGTGCCGGGCTCTGGTACGCCACCAGCCAGGCGATCGAGCTCCGTCGGCGACCATCCGCCTGGTGGCACCGTCTGGCCACCGCGGGCATGCGGCAAGACTTTAGCTGGTCCGCCAGCGCGCGCCACTACAGCCTGCTCTATCAGGACGCGCTGCGCGATCCCCTGCGCCCCCCGCCCGGCTGACCCGGGTCGCGGAGCTCAGGCCCCGTGGCAAATACAACCAGCGGTACGGATGGCGGATTCAGGCCGCTTGCGCGGGGATATGGTCGCCGGTTCGTTCCACCCGGTTGTGGGCATCGAGATAGACCAGACGGGGTTTGAAGCGCGCGACTTCCGCCTCGTCGAGGGTGGCGTAGGCACAGATAATAACGCGATCGCCGGGGCTCGCCCTATGCGCCGCCGCGCCGTTCACGGAGATGACACGGGAGCCCGCCTCCGCGCGGATTGCGTAGGTGGTGAAGCGCTCACCGTTGCTGACGTTGTAGATCTGGATCTGCTCGTACTCACGAATGCCGGCACGATCCAGTAGCTCGCTGTCAATCGCGCAGGAGCCCTCGTAGTCGAGCTCCGCATGGGTCACACAGGCACGGTGCAGCTTACATTTCAAGAGAGTCAAAAGCATCGGCCCTCACCTCCAGCAGTTCACAACGGAGGTCTTTGCCCCCTCAGGACAGTTCATAGTATCCCAAAAGCCGAAAAACAATAAGATTGTCACTGCGTTCCCGCTCCCCCGCAGCGCACCCTCAGGTTATCGATGAGGCGCGCCCTGCCGAGCCAGGCGGCGGCGAGGATGACTTGCTCGCCCCCGGGCTCGGACACCGGACCGAGGTCATCGGCACGGCGTACCGCGACGTAGTCGGGCCGGAATCCGGCCCCTTGGAGTGCCGCCTCAGTCTCGCGCTCCACCCGCCCGGCCGGCCTGCCCGCGCGCAGCGCATCCGCCGCAGCGCACAGGCTACGGTAGAGCTCCGGCGCCTGTTGGCGCTCGACGGAGTTAAGGTAGGCGTTGCGGGAGCTCATCGCCAACCCGTCGGACTCCCGCACCGTGGGCACCCCAACAACCTCGACGGGAAAACAGAGATCCTCCGTCAGACGCCGGATGACCAGCAGTTGCTGGTAGTCCTTTTCGCCGAACAGCGCCACCTCCGGCTGGATGATGTTGAACAGCTTGGCCACCACCGTCGCCACGCCGGTGAAATGACCGGGACGACTGGCACCACAGAGGGCGCTTGCCAGGGCGGGGACCTCAACGCGGGACGGCTCCGCGCTTCCCCGGGGATACACCTCCTCCACTTCGGGGGCGAACAGAAGATCCACCCCAGCCCCGCTCAGCCGCCTCTGATCCTCCGCCAGGGTTCTCGGATAGGCGGTAAAGTCCTCTTGGGGCCCGAACTGCAGGGGGTTGACGAAGATCGTGGCCACCACCCGGTCTCCACGTCGCCGAGCCTCCTCCACCAGCGCCAGGTGGCCGGCATGGAGGTTGCCCATGGTGGGCACCAGCGCAATCCGCTGCCCCTGTCGGCGCCAGCCATCCACCACCGCCCGCGTCGAGCGGATCCGGGTCAGGATCTCCACAGACTCAGTGGAACAGGTGCTCGGAAGAGGGGAAGGATCCGTCCTTGACCGCGCCGACATAGGCGCCGACGGCGGCCGGGAGATCCGCGTGACCCGGCAGAAAGCTCTTGGCGAAGCGCGGTACCCGACCCATCGTGATGCCCAGCACATCGTAGAGCACGAGCACCTGACCATCGCAGAACCCACCCGCACCGATCCCGATGACCGGAATGCTCAGGGTATTGCTGATCTCTTGGGCAAGATGGACCGGTACGCACTCCAGGACCAGCAGTCCCGCGCCGGCATCCTGCAGGGCCAGCGCCGCGTGCCGAATTCGCTCGGCGCTGGCGTGATCCCTGCCCTGGACCTTGTAGCCCCCGAGCCGGAGCACCGACTGGGGCAACAGACCGAGATGGGCGCACACCGGTACCCCGAATTCCGCCAGGAAGCGCACCGAGTCCACCACCGCGGCCCCGCCTTCGAGCTTCACCATGTCGGCACCGCCCTCCTGCATCAGTCGCGCGGCGCTCGCCCGGGCCTGGTCGGGTGTGGTGTAGCTGAGAAAGGGCATATCCGCCACGACCAAGGCTCGCTGCCGACCCCGATTCACGCAGGCGGTGTGGTAGACCATCTGCTCCAGCGTCACCGGCAGGGTGGTGGCTTGACCCTGAATGACCATTCCCAGGGAATCGCCCACCAGAAGAACGTCCACGCCCGCGGCGTCGAGCATCCTAGCAAAGCTTGCGTCATAGCAGGTCAGGCAAGCGATCTTCTCACCCTGTTGTTTGAGCGTCGAGAGGGACGGAACGGTCACGCGCACAGCGGCCATCGGATGGTCAGACCTTCTTGATGCACAGCAACATTTTTCAATTTTGCCAGTTAGACCAGCAGGTCTCAACCCGCGGCTCGCGCGCGGGGACCCGTGAGGGGCTCCACGCCCGCGGTTCGGTTTCGGGCCACGAGATCCCGGAGCAATCCGAACCCGGGAACACTGAGATCGCTTGGCGCCACCTCGTACAGGGGTAGGAGCACGAAAGGCCGCTCCGTCATCCGCGGGTGCGGCACCTGCAACTCCGCGCTGTCGATCTGCACCGAACCATAGACCAAGACATCCAGATCAAGGGTTCGCGGGCCCCAACGCTCACCGCGCTGCCGGCCGCTCGCCTGCTCGATGGCCTGCAGGCCCCGCAGCAGGTCCAACGGCGTGAGGCCCGTGACCAAGCGGGCCACGGCATTGAGGTAATCGGGCTGTCCTGGAGGCCCCCCCATCGGGGTCGATCGGTACAGGCGCGAACGCGCTACCAGGCGCGTAGCCGGGAGTCGATTCAGTGCCTCAAAGGCCTGCTCCACCTGCCCCAGAGGATCACCCAGGTTGCTGCCGAGCGCCACGTAGGCGTCCGTGGCGGGGGAGAGGGTTTCACCGGACATCAACCGGCTGGATCTCGCCGCCGGTCGGACGACGCCGCCGCCGCGGGCGGCGGCCCTTTGCCGCCTCCAGCAGGTGGTGGCGCTCATTCGGATCGGCCTCCTGAAACCGCGTCCACCAGTCGGCGCCCTCGGCGTCCACCTCACCGGCCTGGGCGCGCAGCAGATAGAAGTCGTAGGCGGCGCGGAACCGTGGATGGGTGAGCAGGCGCGCGGCCCGGCGGGCGTTGCGCTGCTCGAAACGGGGCTGCAGATGCC
>JAEHCY010000427.1 GCA_016880695.1 Chromatiaceae bacterium
CACCCAGCTCATCGCCCGCCGCGTGCGCGAGGCGGGGGTGTTCTGCGAGATCTTCCCCTACGACCACTGCGAGGAGACCCTGCGCGAGCACCCACCGGTGGGCCTGATCCTCTCCGGTGGACCCGAAACGGTGACCGCCGAGACCACCCCAAGGGCTCCGGCGATTGTGTTCGAGCTCGGGGTGCCGGTGCTTGGCATCTGCTATGGCATGCAGACCCTGGCCGCCCAGCTCGGGGGCGCGGTGGCCGCGGCCAGCGCCCATGAGTACGGCTATGCCCAGGTGCGCGCCCGCGGCCACTCCCGGCTGCTGCGCGACATCGAGGACCATACCAGCCCCGAGGGCTACGGGCTGCTCGATGTCTGGATGAGCCACGGAGACCGCGTCGAGACCCTTCCGCCGGGCTTCCGGGCAATCGCCGAGACTGCCAACGCCCCTCTAGCGGGCATGGCGGACGAGGCGCGGCGCTACTACGGGCTGCAATTCCACCCCGAGGTTACCCACACCCGCCAGGGTCAGCGCATCATCGATCGGTTCCTGCATGAGATCTGCGGCTGCGACCGGCGCTGGACACCGAACAACATCATCGACGACAGCATCCGCCAGATGCGCGAGCGGGTGGGCGCGGGCAAGGTGGTGCTGGGGCTCTCCGGGGGGGTGGATTCCTCGGTGGTCGCCGCCCTGCTGCACAAGGCCATCGGCGAGCAGCTCACCTGCGTGTTCGTGGACAACGGACTGCTCCGACTGCACGAGGCCGATCAGGTGATGGCCACCTTCGCCCAACACATGGGGGTGCGGGTCCTCCGGGTGGACGCCGAGGACCGCTTCCTTGGCGCCCTGGCGGGGGTCGCCGACCCCGAGCGCAAACGCAAGATCATCGGCAACCTGTTCGTCGAGATCTTCGAGGAACAGGCAACCAAGCTGACGGAGGTGCAATGGCTGGCCCAGGGCACCATCTACCCCGACGTGATCGAGTCCGCCGGCGCCCGCTCGGGCAAGGCCCACGTGATCAAGTCCCACCACAACGTGGGTGGGCTGCCCGCACACATGCGTCTGAAGCTGATCGAGCCCCTGCGCGAGCTGTTCAAGGACGAGGTGCGCCAGATCGGCGTCGAGCTCGGGCTGCCCTACGAGATGGTCTACCGCCACCCCTTCCCCGGCCCGGGGCTTGGGGTGCGTATCCTCGGTGAGGTCAAAAAGGAATATGCCGACCTGCTGCGCCAGGCCGATGCCATCTACATCGAGGAGCTGCGGCGCCACGATCTCTACGACCGGGTCAGCCAGGCCTTTACCGTGTTCCTGCCGGTCCGCTCCGTGGGCGTGGTCGGCGATGCCCGCCAGTATGCCTACGTGGTCACCCTGCGCGCGGTGGAGACGGTGGACTTCATGACCGCCCGCGCTGCCCATCTGCCTTTCGAGTTTCTCGACCAGGTCTCCCGGCGCATCATCAACGAGGTCAAGGGCATCTCGCGGGTGGCCTACGACATCTCGAGCAAACCCCCGGCCACCATCGAGTGGGAGTAACCGCCACCGTCGCCCCGCCCCCTTTGGAGGCCGCGGCGGAGGCCGACCGGCACTGGATGCGCCGGGCCCTGGAGCTCGCGGAGATCGCGCAAGCGACCGGCGAGGTGCCGGTGGGTGCGGTTCTCGTGCGCGAGGGGGCGGTGCTCGGCGAGGGCTGGAACCGCGCCATCGGCGAGCGTGACCCCACCGCCCACGCCGAGATCGCGGCGCTGCGCGCCGCGGGCATCGCCGCCAACAACTACCGCCTGCCCGGCACCACCCTCTACGTCACCCTGGAGCCCTGCCTGATGTGCGCGGGCGCCATCGTTCACGCCCGGGTCGCCCGGGTCGTCTTTGCCGCACCCGATCCCAAGGGCGGCGCCTGCGGCAGCCTGTTCGACATTCTGCCCTCCGATGCCCGCTTCAACCACCGCACCACCTGCGAAGGTGGCTTGCTGGCCGAGGATGCCTCCGCCCTGTTGCGGGAGTTCTTCCAGGCGCGGCGCTGAGGCGCCATCTCCGCCGACAACCGGGTGCACGCCTGCCGTCAAGCGTGTATCATCCTCGCCCCGGAGAGGTGCCGGAGTGGCCGAACGGGGCGGACTCGAAATCCGCTGTGGTGCTTGCACCACCGTGGGTTCGAATCCCACCCTCTCCGCCAGACACCAGAAGACAAGATCAATCTGTCCTCAGGTTACCAATAGGGCTCTCGAAGCCTCCGCCGCTTGTCCCCAGCCATCGCGAGCAGGGGTTCCGGGGCGCCGATCAGACCCGTTTCCCCTCCACGCACCGGCCGCCCGCGCCAGTCGTCTTCCTTCAGAGTCTCCCTCGGCAGCGCGGCGTTCGGCTGAAGCCACTGCCGTCACTCATGGCCCCAGGGGTCGCTGCGCGAAGCTCCCCGCGCCCAGCACCGTACGCTGTTCGAGCCGCTCCTGGCGGCTTCCTGGGATTACTACGGCCGCCGCGAGGGCCTGACGCGGGTCCTTCTGACAGGTGCTTACGCCCTCCGGAAGATCGCCGACGACTTTGGCGTACACCGCCACACCGTCAGTGTCGCGGCCTGCTGTTTGAAAGCCGGTGGTAATTCGGTGTCCGTAGCGCCGAGCCTCCCGGCTCCTGATTGTCCGCGCCCCGGGTTGCGCGGACCGCCCGTGCACCCCATCATTGCCGTTTTCCCCAATGATCGACAAACTCATGAAACAGCACATCCTCGCTGCCACCTTCGCCCTGCTGCCCACCTTCGCCCTGGCGCAGGAACTCACGACCGAAGACGAAAAGGTCCTCTACGCCCTCGGCCTGACCCTCGGGCAACAACTGCCTGGCCCCAAGTTCACGCCCGCGGAGCTCGAACTGATCAAGCGCGGGCTGACCGACAGCACCTTGGGCACAAACCCGGCGGTGGACTTCGATGCCTATCGCGGCAAGGTGCAGACCCTGTTGCAGAACCGCCGCAAAGCGGCTGGCGAAAAGCTGGCAGCAGCCGGCAATGAATTCGCCGAGAAGGCGGCCAAGGAACCGGGCGCGGTGAAGACCGATTCCGGCCTGGTTTACCTGAGCCTCAAGGAAGGCACCGGCGCCAGCCCTGCCGCCACCGACAAGGTCAAAGTCGGCTACCGCGGCACGCTCATCGACGGCCGCGAGTTCGACAGTTCCGCCAAGCAGGGTGGCGCCGTCGAGTTCGGGCTCAACCAGGTAATCAAGTGCTGGACCGAGGGCGTACAGAAAATGAAGGTCGGCGGCAAGGCGAAGCTGGTGTGCCCGCCCGCCCTCGCCTACGGCGAGCGCGGCGCCGGCGGCGTGATCGGCCCCAACGCGACCCTGGTGTTCGAGGTGGAGCTTCAGGAGATCGTGAAGCCCTGAACCCTTCGAGGTGCTGTCCGGCACCTCAGCCCCCCGCGACTGGGACGCCCGGCACCGGGAAAAGGTCGGGCGCTCCCTTTCGCACCGCCGGCCACCGGTCGGTCCTCCCTGCGCAGGGTCGGAGTCCGCAACTTGACGGCCCGTGTATGAAGCGGTGAGTACAGTGAACCCCATCCATCGGGGCATCTTCCGCGACTGACACGGTTCGCTCCTCGCCACTTCCTACGGCCCTAAGTGCCCGCAGCGCCGGTGCCCGGCACATATTCTCAATCCTGGAACGTGACCGCGACTTTGCGCATCGATGCAAGCCGAAACCCTGGTACCTCGCCTATCGCTTCCAGGCGTGATCTTGCCTCTCACCTCTTGCCAACGCGCCGGGGAGTTGCCATGCTGCCGACCATGAAAGCCTTCTGGTTCCTTTGTGCCCTGGTTCCCGCCGTCCACGCCGGCACCGTCGAAGTCGGGCCGTGGTCCGGGGGGGTAACACCCACCTCGGCGGTTGTGAAAGCAAAGATCACCGGCGAGGTGTTGTTGGAATTGCCGGACCGCGCGCCGGTCACCCCGAGTGTCTCGTCCAACGGCATCGCGACGTATTTGTTGACGGAATTGAAACCGGATCACGCCTACGAGTACCGGGTCGGTAATCTTACCGGGCATCTTCGTACGTTCCCGGAAGGTCCAGCCTCCTTTCGCTTTGTGTTTGGGTCGTGCGGCGCCGGCAACAATCGCCCGGTATACGCGACCATGGCGGCAACGCAGCCGTTGTTTTACCTGAACCTTGGCGACTGGCATTACAGCGACATCGCGGAGAATGACCAGGCCGTCTTTCGCAAAGCCTACGACACCGCGCTCAGTGGTCAAAGCGCGACCACGCTCTATCGTACCGCGCCGTTCGTGTATGTCTGGGACGACCACGATTACGGGCCCAACGATTCCGACAAGACTTCGCCGAGCCGGGAGGCTTCGCGCGCCACCTACCGGGAATACATCGCCCATTACCCCCTGCCAGCGGGCGACGGGGCGATTTACCAGACGTTCGACGTGGGCCGCGTGAAGTTCATCCTCACCGATCTGCGTTCCGAGCGGTCGCCGAACAGCGAAGATGACACCGCCGAGAAATCCATGCTCGGCGCGCCGCAAAAAGAATGGCTCAAACAACAATTGCTGGCCGCCAAAGACCGGTATCCGCTCATCTTCTGGGTCAACTCCGTCACCTGGATCGGCAAACCCGGCAAGAGCGATAACTGGTCGGCCTTTGCCACCGAACGCCGTGAGCTGTCGAACTTCCTGAAAGCCAACGCCATTCACAACGTGTGCCTCCTCACCGGCGACGCCCACATGACCAGCGCCGACGACGGCAGCAACGCCGATTATGCCGACGGCGGCGGCGCACCCGTCCGGCAACTGATGTCCTCACCGCTCGATCGCCGCGGCAACTCGAAGGGCGGCCCCTACAGCCACGGCGGCTACATCCCCGGTAAAGATGAAGGATTGTACGGCCTCGTGACCGTGGACGATCAAGGCGACCAGATTCAGGTGACCTTCAGCGGTCGCAATCACCTCGACTCCGAGAAAGTCACCTACCAATTCAGCGTTCCCGCAAACAAACCGTAAAGCCACCGGCCATGATCCGCGGCGCTCCCGCGGTGGCCCACACCGACTTTCGACTCGCTTGATGCAGCGCGGTTGGCGATTCTGCGCCACGACCACAGATCTCCCGCACTGGGACTGATCAGCTTCCACCCCTGCTATCCCTGACGATGCGAAAAGGGGCCTCCAGCCCCCGATTGCCGAATCCAGACGTACCCGGCATGGCAGCCAAAATCGTGCGTGCAACCAAAACCCACGCGGGATTCGACGCCATCGTCGGAGATGACGCCGAGCGGTTTCCGCGCACGCACGGGTCTCGCAAACCGGCCGACTCAGCGACTCAGTAGCCCGGCATCAGGCCCCGGAGCGCCGCGCCGGTATGCGAGCGGTCTCCTGCCGTCACCAGGGCCTCGGGGGTGCCTTCGATCACAATCCTGCCGCCGTCCTCCCCGCCCTCGGGACCGAGGTCGATGACCCAGTCCGCCTCGGCGATCACAACGAGGTTGTGCTCAATCACCAGCACCGTGTGACCGGCGTCGACCAGCCGGTGGAGCACCCGCAGCAGCCGCTCCACGTCCGCCCGATGCAGGCCGATGGTGGGCTCATCGAGTAGGTAGAGCGTCTGGCCCGGGGCGCCACGCCTGCCCTCCGCCGCACCGGGGCGGACCTTGGCCAGCTCGGCGACCAGTTTGATGCGCTGGGCCTCGCCACCCGATAGGGTCGGGCTCCTCTGACCGAGGCTCAGGTAGCCCAGGCCCACGTCCTGAAGCAATCCGAGCGCGCGGTGCACCGGCGGGTGGGCGGCAAAAAAGCCCATCGCCTCATCCACCGTCATCCCCAGCACATCGCTGATGCTCCGCCCCTTGAATTCGATCAGCCGGGTCTCCGGGTTGAAGCGGGCGCCTCCGCAGACCTCGCAGGGCACCTCCACGTTGGGCAGAAAGCTCATCTCGATGCGCCGGAACCCCTGTCCCTCGCACCCATCGCAGCGGCCGCCGGTGGTGTTGAACGAGAACCGCCCCGGCGTGTAGCCGCGCAGCCGTGCCTCGGGCACGGCGGCGAATAGCCGGCGGATGTCGTCCCAGAAGCCCACATAGGTGGCGGGACAGGAGCGCGGGGTCTTGCCGATGGGGGTCTGGTCCACCTCCAGTACCCGGGAGACCGCCTCCCAGCCGGTGAGGGCGCGGCAGCCGTGCACCGGAGCGGCGGCGCGCGAGCCGCCGCGACCCGCCTTGGCGGCCAGCAGCGATTTCAGACTGGCTTGGAGCACCTCGCGCACCAGGGTGCTCTTGCCCGACCCCGAGACTCCGGTCACGCACACTAGCCGCCCCAGCGGGATGCGCACCTCGATATCCTTGAGGTTGTTGAGATTGGCCCCCCGCACCCGCAGGGCCTGTCCCCAGTCGGGTGCCCGGCGTTGACCCAGCAGCGGATGCCCGAGAGGCTGGACCAGACTGCGCCCGGTCACCGAGGCGGGATTGCGCAGCAGGTCCTCCAGGCGACCCTCGGCCACCACCTCCCCGCCCCGCACGCCGGCACCGGGTCCCAGGTCCACCACATGCTCGGCGCGGCGAATGGTCTCCTCGTCGTGCTCCACCACCACCAGGGTGTTGCCCTTGGCCTCCAGCTTGGCCAGGGTGTCGAGCAGCATCCGATTGTCCCGCGGGTGCAGGCCAATGGTGGGCTCATCGAGCACGTAGCAGACCCCGCGCAGGTTGGAGCCGAGCTGGGCGGCGAGGCGGATGCGCTGGGCTTCCCCCCCCGACAGGGTAGGCGCGCCCCGGTCCAGGCCCAGGTACCCGAGCCCCACCTCGCCCAGGAATCTCAGGCGCGCGATGACCTCCCCCACCAGATCGCGGGCCACCGCGAGCTCCCGCTCACTGAGCGTGAGGTCCTCGAACACCTGCAGGGCATCGGTCACCGAGCAGGCCGAGTAGTCGGAGATGGACCAGTCCTGGAAGCTCACCGCCAGGGCCTCGGGCCGCAGCCGCGCCCCGTTGCACGCCGGACACGCGCGGGTCTCGCCCGCGGGGGCCTCCAGCCATTCGCGCTCCTCACCGCTCTGCTCCCCATCAAAGCCCTGCAGCCCCAGGCCGGTGCCATAGCAGGTGGGACACCAGCAGTGCTTGGAGTGGTAGGAAAACAGCCGGGGGTCGGGCTCATCAAAGCTCCGGCCACAGCCCGGACAGGCGCGCTGGGTCGAGAAGCTGGTCTCGGGTCCCACCCAGTTGCCGGAGGCATCCACCTCCATCGCCCGCAGCGTGCCACGCCCCTGATCCAGCGCCTGGTTGACCAGCGCGCGCAACGCCTCCCCGGCACCGGGACGAACCGCCAGCTCACCCACCGGCAGGTCGATGTGGTGCTCGCGGTAGCGGTCGAGCACCGGCCAGCGATCGGTGGGCAGGGGCTCCCCATCCACCCGCAGGAGGGTGAAGCCCTTGCGCGCGGCCCACTTGGCCAGGTCGGTGTAAAGGCCCTTGCGGGCCACGATCAGGGGCGCGAACAGGGCCATCCGCCGGCCCTGCCACTCAGCGAGCAGGCGTTCGGCGATGGCCTCGCGGCTCTGGGGCTGGATGGGGATGGCGCAATCGGGGCAGTGCTGCACCCCCAGCTTGACGAACAACAGGCGCAGGAAGTGGTGGATCTCGGTGAGCGTGCCCACGGTGCTCTTATGGCCCCCGCGGCTAGTGCGTTGCTCGA
>JAEHCY010000428.1 GCA_016880695.1 Chromatiaceae bacterium
GGGTCAACACCAACGCGCTCATTGGCCCGGTGGAAGACCCCGGTTCAGGTTTCGAGGCCGGCTGGGGCATCCGGGCCAGCCTGACGAAAGCTTAGCAGAGTTTGCTGCGTGAGACGATAGACGTGACCAACTTGCCAATCAGAAGGTGTTCGAATGGATCAGCCAAACGGCAACAATAAGAAGTACGGGATGGTGATCGACCTGGACAAATGCACGGGCTGCGGCGCCTGCATGGTGGCCTGCATGGCCGAAAACAACGTGCCGTTTCGCGAGGACGACACGGACAAGCTGTTGAGCATCTCCTGGATGCACGTCTACCGGCTGAGCAACGGCAAGCCTTTCCCGCAGGTCGAGGAGTGCTACCTGCCGCGCCCCTGCCAGCACTGCGAGGGGCACCACGGCCACTCACCCTGTGTCTCGGTTTGCCCCGCCACCGCCACCGATTACGACATGCTCACGGGCATCGTGAGCCAGGTCCCCACCCGCTGCTTCGGCTGCCGCTACTGCATGGCGGCCTGCCCCTACCATGTGCGCCAGTTCAACTGGTGGGACCCGATCTGGCCGGACGGCATGGAGCGGATGCTCAACCCCAGCGTGTCGGTGCGCATGCGCGGCATCGTGGAGAAGTGCAGCTTCTGCTATCACCGCTACCAGTTGGCCAAAGACAAGGCCTACGCCGAGGGGCGGCGCGAGCTGGAGGAGGGCGAATACCAGACGGCCTGCACCCAGGCCTGCCCGGCGGGGGCGATCCTTTTCGGGGATTTGAACAACCCGCAGCACGCGGTGCACCAGATCGCCCAGCCGGACCCGGCGCGCGAGGGCAAGTCGCGCAACCCCAAGGCGTTTCGGCTGCTCGAGCGGCTGGGCACCAACCCCAAGATTTATTACCTCTCCAGCAGGGAGTGGGTGCGCAATGCCGGCGACACCAAGGTCAGGAAATCCGAAAAAGCCTGATCCGGTCGATGCAGGCGCGCGTGCAACCTAAACCGGCAACGAGGATGGAGACATGGATTCTGCATTGATTCCCAACGGAGTGAAACGCTGCTCGATCGGGCAGTTCGCCCTGTGGATCGCCGTCGTCGGCGCCGTGCTGCTGTGGGGCGTCTGGGCGCTGCTCCTAATTTATTTCAAGGGCCTCAACCAGACCAACATGAACAACGCCTACGGCTTTGCCCTCTGGATCTGGGCGGACTTGGCCGTGATTGCTCTGGGCGGCGGGGCCTTTTTCACCGGGCTGCTGCGCTACATCTTCGGCAAGGACGAGCTCAAGCACATCATCAACTACGCGGTGCTCATCGGGTTCATCTGCTACAGCTCGGCCCTGCTGATTCTCGCCATCGACGTCGGCCAGCCGCTGCGGGCCTGGTTCATCTTCTGGCACGCCAACGTGCACTCGATGCTGACCGAGGTGGCCTTCTGCCTGACCTGCTACTTCGGTGTGCTCACGATCGAGTACGTGCCGCTGGTCCTGGAAAACCGCCAGATCGACAAGGTGCCCTTCTTCCACAACCTGACCCACAACATGCACGGGATCATGGCGCTGTTTGCCGCCACGGGCGCGTTTCTGTCGTTCTTCCACCAGGGCTCGCTGGGCGGGGTGTCGGGCGTGCTCTACGGTCGGCCCTTCGGCTTCCGCACGGGCCTGCTGGTCTGGCCGTGGACCTTCTTTCTGTACACGTGGTCGGCGGCGGCCTGCGGCCCCTGCTTCACCCTCTTCATCACGCGCATCACGGAGATCGCCACCTGCAAAAAGCTCGTCAAGGACAACGTGGTCGAGCTGCTCGCCAAGATCGCCGGCTGGATGCTGTTGTCCTATATCGTCGCCAAGATCATCGACACCGCCTATTGGGCGGCGGTGACGGCCCCGGCCATGGGGCTCACGCTGATGGATTTCTACTCGAACA
>JAEHCY010000050.1 GCA_016880695.1 Chromatiaceae bacterium
AAAATCCAAGCTTACGTCAAGCTTCAGGTCAAGGCCGGGCAGGCGAATCCGAGCCCGCCGGTGGGCCCCGCGCTCGGTCAGCACGGGGTGACCATCATGGAGTTCTGCAAGGCGTTCAACGCCAAGACCCAGGGCCTCGAGCTCGGTTTGCCGACACCCGTGGTGATCACCGTCTATTCGGATCGGAGCTTCACCTTCATCACCAAGACCCCGCCTGCCGCGGTGTTGCTGCGGAAAGCGGTGGGTATTCCGAAGGGCAGCGCAAAGCCCAACACCAATAAGGTTGCCAAGGTCAGTCGTGCGCAACTCGAAGAGATCGCCCGAACCAAGATGCCGGATCTCACGGCGGCGGATCTCGATGCGGCGGTGCGTACCATCGCGGGCAGCGCCCGGGCGATGGGCCTTGAGGTAGAGGGGGTGGCGTGATGGCAAGATTGACAAAACGTGCTCGGCTCATCCGCGAGAGGACCGATCGGGCAAAGGTATACCCCGCGGATGAGGCCTTCGCGCTGTTGAAAGAGGTCTCCAGCGTTAAGTTTATCGAGAGCGTGGACGTGGCGGTAAATTTGGGGGTGGATCCCCGCAAGTCCGACCAGTTGGTGCGGGGCTCGTCCGTGCTGCCCCATGGTACCGGCAAACAGGTTCGCGTGGCGGTGTTTGCTCAGGGACCCAGTGCCGATGCCGCCAAGGAGGCGGGCGCCGAGCTCGTCGGAATGGACGATCTGGCGGAGCGGGTGAGGGCCGGTACGCTCGACTTCGATGTGGTGATCGCCTCGCCGGAGGCGATGCGCCTGGTGGGGCAGCTCGGCAAGATCCTCGGTCCCCGTGGCCTGATGCCAAACCCAAAGGTGGGCACCGTGACGCCGGATGTGGCGCAGGCGGTGCACAACGCCAAGGCCGGCCAGGTCCGCTACCGAGTCGAGAAGGGCGGTATCGTCCATTGCCCCCTGGGCAAGGTGAGCTTTACCCCGCTGCAGTTGCGCGAGAACCTCGAGGTGCTGCTCGCGAGCCTGCAGAAGGCGAAGCCGAGCACGTCCAAGGGTATCTACATGCAGAGGGTTACGGTGTCTTCTACCATGGGCCCCGGCCTGAGGGTGGACCATACGGCTCTGAAATACTGAGCCATTCGATCTTTGGGGCACCGGCCCGAGGGGCCGGAGGCCGTCAAAGACCGCAGGCGCACGCCTGGAGCCAACCCGCCGCCATTGCTTAGACAGTGGCCGGAATCGGGGCGGCGACCTTCGGGTATCCGGGGCGAGCTTAATCTCTAGCCTGCGCAGACGGTGCTCCTGATTCAGGAACCTACCCTGATGAGGGTGCACATGGGTTGCCCAGCGGCGCGATTGCGGCTGGGCCGAGGCTGAATCGGGGCGATCCCCGAAAACCCTAATCAGGAGGTGAAGGCTGTGGCGTTGAGCTTCGCTGAAAAGCAAGCGGTTGTCGCCGAGGTCTCGCAGGTTGCTGCCAAAGCCTACTCGGCGATTGCCGCCGAGTACCGTGGCTTGACCGTGGAGGAACTCACCGCCCTGCGCGTTCAGGCGCGCGAAGCGGGGGTGTATCTGCGGGTGATCAAGAACACTTTGGCCCGGCGAGCGTTGTCGGACACTAGTTTTGCCTGCATGCAGGAAGGGCTCACGGGCCCTCTGATCCTGGCGTTCTCGCAGGTGGATCCGGGGTCCGTCGCACGGGTGCTGTCGGACTTTGCAAAGACGCACCCCAAGCTCGTGGTCAAGTCGGTGTCGATCGGCGGCAGGTTGTTGCCCCCCTCGGAGATCACGACGCTAGCCAAGATGCCCACCTACGAGGAGGCCTTGGGGCTGCTCATGGCAGTGATGAAGGCGCCGGTGCAGAAGTTGGCCCGTACGCTGCAAGAGGTCCCGGGTAAGTTGGTGCGTACCATCGCGGCGGTCCGTGACGCAAAACAGGCGGCTTAGGTTCCGTTTCCCCAGAAGATTCTAGAATTCAGGAGTTCATCATGGCTGTTTCTAAAGAAGATATCTTGGATGCCATTGCTAATATGACCGTCATGGATGTGGTCGAGCTTATCTCCGCGATGGAGGCAAAGTTTGGCGTGACGGCCGCGGTGGCGGTTGCCGCGGCCCCATCTGGACCCGCCGCGGAGGCGCCCGTGGTCGAGGAGCAGACCGAGTTCGACCTGATCCTGACCGGCTTTGGCGCCAACAAGGTGGCGGTGATCAAGGTGGTGCGGGCCCTGACTGGTCTCGGCCTTAAAGAGGCCAAGGATGCGGTTGAGGGGGTTCCCACGACCCTGAAGGAGGCCATCTCCAAGGACGAGGCGGCGACCGCCAAGAAGCAGATCGAAGAGGCCGGTGGCACGGTCGAGATCAAGTAATCGCACCTTGGCGTTCTGATTATTTCGTGAGTGTTTCAGGCTGGCGGCCTCGGGCCGCCGGCCTTTTCCTGTTGGATTCGGTAAACCGACGGCGCGGAGACAGAACCTGACCCCGATTCCCAGCGCGGGGATCTGAAGGCCTTCCGGGTTCTGCCGAGAGCGGGCGAGCAATCGATCCAGACACCGCGGTTGTCTGCACTTACAGAGGGATGGCAATGGCCTATTCTTTCACCGAGAGAAAGCGTATCCGCAAAGATTTTGGCAAGCGCCCCGGCACGTTGCCAGTTCCCTACCTGTTGGCGATCCAGCTCGACTCGTTCCGGGATTTTCTCCAGACAGAAACACCCCCTGTGACTCGGGTGGATAGGGGGCTGCATGCGGCCTTTAAGTCCGTTTTCCCCATCGAGAGCTATTCCGGCAACGCGGTGCTCAGTTACGTGCAGTACCGATTGGGCGAGCCGGCCTTCGACGTTCGCGAGTGCCAGTTGCGCGGCGCCACCTACGCGGCCCCCCTGCGGGTGGTGCTTCGCTTGGTGATCTACGATCGGGATGCGCCCGCTGGGACGCGCGCGGTGAAAGACATCAAGGAGCAAGAGGTCTACATGGGCGAGATGCCCCTGATGACCGAGAACGGAACCTTCATCATTAACGGAACCGAGCGTGTCATCGTCTCGCAGCTCCACCGCTCGCCCGGGGTGTTCTTCGATCACGACAAGGGCAAGACCCATTCCTCCGGCAAGCTTCTGTTCTCCGCTCGGGTGATTCCTTACCGCGGCTCCTGGCTCGATTTCGAGTTCGACCCGAAAGACAACGTGTTCGTGCGCATCGACCGTCGCCGCAAGCTTCCCGCTACGATCCTGTTGCGGGCGCTCGGCTACAACAACGAGCAGATCCTCGCGTGTTTCTTCGATACCGATTCCTTTCAGGTCAGCCGCGAGCGAATCACCCTGGAGCTGGTGCCCGAGCGCCTGCGCGGCGACACGTTGGAGTTTCCGGTCAAGATCGGGGAAGAGGTTATCATTGAAGCCGGGCGGCGCATTACCACCCGACACATCCGCCAGTTGCAGAACGCCGGCGTGGAGAAGCTCGAGGTACCGACCGAGCATCTGCTCCGGCGCGTGCTGGCCCACAATCTGGTGGACATGGACACCGGCGAGCTACTTGCCGAGGCCAACACCGAGATCACCGCCGAGTTGCTGGAGGTGATCATCGATCACGGGATCGAGGAGGTGCGTACCCTCTTCGTCAACGACCTCGATCACGGGCCTTTCATCTCCGAGACCCTGCGCATCGACCCCACCGTCAGCGATCTCGAAGCCCAGGTTGAGATTTACCGCATGATGCGCCCCGGTGAGCCCCCAACCAAAGAGGCCGCCCAGAATCTCTTCCACAATCTGTTCTTTTCCGCCGACCGGTACGACCTCTCGGGTGTTGGGCGAATGAAGTTCAACCGGCGCCTTGGCCGCCCCTCGGTGGAGGGACCGGGCGTTCTCTACGACGGCGTCTACTTTGGCGGGCGCAATGACGAAGTCTCTCGCCGCCTCAGCGCCGAGTTCGGCAAGACCTCCGACATTATCGAGACGATGCGCACCCTGGTGGAGCTGCGCAACGGCCGGGGTACCGTCGATGACATCGACCATCTGGGCAATCGGCGTATCCGCTGCGTAGGTGAGATGGCGGAGAACCAGTTCCGGATTGGCCTGGTGCGGGTAGAGCGGGCCGTGAAAGAGCGGCTCTCCCTCGCGGAGTCCGAGAACCTCACCCCCCAGGAGCTGATCAATGCCAAGCCGGTGTCGGCGGCGGTCAAGGAATTTTTTGGCTCCAGCCAGCTTTCGCAGTTCATGGACCAGAACAACCCCCTCTCGGAGGTGACCCACAAGCGGCGGGTATCCGCCTTGGGGCCCGGTGGTTTGGCCCGGGAGCGCGCCGGCTTTGAGGTCCGCGATGTCCACCCGACGCACTACGGTCGCGTATGCCCCATCGAGACGCCGGAAGGCCCGAACATCGGTTTGATCAACTCCTTGGCGGTCTATGCCCGTACCAACGAGTACGGGTTCCTCGAGACGCCCTATCGGCGGGTCGAGAATCGACGCGTCACCACTGATATCGACTATCTCTCCGCCATCGTGGAGGGCAATTACGTGATTGCCCAGGCCAATGCCGCCATGGACCAAGAAGGCATGCTGGTGGATGCGTTGGTCTCCTGCCGGCACCAGAATGAGTTCACCATGAAGGCGCCCGAAGAGGTTCAGTACATGGACGTCTCACCCAAGCAGATCGTCTCGGTGGCGGCGTCGCTGATCCCGTTCCTCGAGCACGACGATGCTAACCGCGCCCTGATGGGCTCGAACATGCAGCGTCAGGCCGTCCCCACCCTGCGTGCGGAGAAGCCCCTGGTGGGTACCGGTATGGAGCGGGTGGTGGCGAAAGATTCGGGGGTCACGGTGGTTGCCCGACGCGGGGGGGCCGTGGAGTCGGTGGACGCAGCGCGCATTGTCGTGCGGGTGCGCGATGAGGAGACGGTCACCGGCGAGTCCGGTGTGGACATCTACAATCTCATCAAGTACATGCGCTCCAATCAGAACACCTGTATCAACCAGCGTCCGTTGGTGCACCCCGGTGACGAGATCGGTGCCGGCGATGTCCTCGCCGATGGGCCGTCGACCGATATGGGCGAGCTGGCCCTGGGGCAGAACCTGCGCGTGGCCTTCATGCCCTGGAATGGGTACAACTTCGAGGACTCCATTCTCATCTCGGAGAAGGTGGTCCAGGACGACCGCTTCACCACCATCCACATCGAGGAGCTCACCTGCCTGGCGCGGGACACCAAGCTCGGACCGGAGGAGATCTCGGGGGATATCCCCAACGTGGGCGAGGCCGCCCTGGCCAAGCTCGACGAGTCCGGCATCGTCTACGTCGGCGCTGAGGTTATCGAAGGCGACATCCTGGTCGGCAAGGTCACCCCCAAGGGCGAGACCCAGTTGACCCCCGAGGAGAAACTGCTGCGGGCCATCTTTGGTGAGAAGGCCTCAGACGTGAAGGACACCTCCCTACGGGTACCCTCCGGCATGGCGGGGACCGTGATCGATGTGCAGGTGTTCACCCGCGACGGGGTGGAGAAGGACAAACGCGCCTTGCAGATCGATGAGCAGGAGCTTGAGCGGGTGCGCAAGGACCTTAACGACCAGTTGCGGATCATGGAGGACGACACCTTCCAGCGCGTGGAGAAGCTGCTGGTGGGTAAGGTGGCCGATGGCGGACCCAAGGGCCTCAAATCCGGCGCCAAGGTGACCAAGGCCTATCTGGCGGAGCTCGAGCGGGACAAGTGGCTCGAGATCCGTCTGCGCAGTGAGGAGACCGCCAGCCAGCTCGAGGCTATCGCCGAGCAGGTGAAGCAGCAGCGGGATGAGTTCCGCGATCGCTTCGAGGTGAAAAGGCGAAAGATCACCAGCGGTGATGATCTTGCCCCAGGCGTGCTCAAGATGGTGAAGGTCTACCTGGCGGTCAAGCGGCGAACCCAGCCCGGGGACAAGATGGCGGGTCGCCATGGCAACAAGGGTGTCATCTCGACCATCGTTCCGGTGGAGGACATGCCCTTCTCCGCCGACGGTGAGCCGGTGGACATCGTTCTCAATCCCCTGGGCGTGCCCTCGCGTATGAACGTGGGCCAGGTGCTGGAGACCCACCTCGGCTGGGCAGCGAAGGGCTTGGGTATCAAGATTGGTGCCATGCTCCAGGCGCACACCGCCGCCGAGCGGGTGCGCCGGTTCCTTACCGAGATCTACAACGCGAGCGGGAAACCCGAGGATCTCAGCTCCCTCAGTGACGCGGAGATCACTGAGCTTGCGCGCAATCTCAGCCGCGGTGTGCCGATGGCCACGCCGGTATTCGATGGTGCGTCCGAGCGCGAGATCCGTGCCATGCTGCGGCTTGCCGACCTCCCCGAGAATGGGCAGACCCTACTCCATGATGGGCGTACCGGGGCGGCCTTCGAGCGTAAGGTTACGGTCGGCTACATGTATATGCTCAAGCTCAACCATCTGGTGGACGACAAGATGCATGCCCGCTCCACCGGCCCCTACAGCCTGGTCACCCAGCAGCCCCTCGGGGGCAAGGCCCAGTTCGGGGGGCAGCGCTTCGGCGAGATGGAAGTGTGGGCCCTGGAGGCCTATGGGGCGTCCTACACCCTGCAGGAGATGCTCACGGTGAAATCCGACGACGTCAACGGCCGCACCCGCATGTACAAGAACATTGTCGACGGTGACCACCGCATGGAGGCGGGCATGCCCGAATCCTTCAATGTGCTAGTCAAGGAGATCCGATCCCTGGGCATCAACATGGAGCTGGAGCAGGATTAATCGCCCCGGCAGATCGGTTGCGCCAAGCCGCGGTCCCACAGAATTCCGGAGAGACGCTCTTGAAAGACCTACTCAACATTCTCAGGAAGCAAGGCCAGATACAGGAGTTCGACGCCATTCGCATCGGCCTGGCGTCGCCCGACATGATACGTTCCTGGTCCTACGGCGAGGTCAAGAAACCCGAGACCATCAACTACCGCACCTTCAAGCCGGAGCGCGATGGGCTCTTCTGCGCCAAAATCTTTGGGCCGATCAGCGACTACGAGTGCCTGTGCGGCAAGTACAAGCGCCTCAAGCACCGCGGCGTGGTTTGCGAGAAGTGCGGTGTCGAGGTGACCTTGGCCAAGGTGCGGCGTGAGCGCATGGGTCATATCGAGCTCGCGAGCCCGGTGGCGCACATCTGGTTTCTCAAGTCGTTGCCCTCGCGTATCGGGCTGTTGCTGGACAAGACCCTGCGCGAAATCGAGCGCATCCTCTACTTTGAATCCTTCGTGGTCATCGACCCCGGCATGACCCCGCTCGAGCGCGGTCAGCTCATGACCGACGAGCAGTATCTTCAGGCGCTCGAGGAGAACGGGGATGAGTTCGACGCCCGCATGGGCGCCGAGGCGGTCTATGAGTTGCTGCGCACCATCGATATGCCAACCGTGGTGCGTCAATTGCGCGAAGAGCTTGTGGGAACCACCTCTGAAACCAAGATCAGGAAGTTCACCAAGCGACTGAAGCTGCTGGAGTCCTTGGTCGAGTCCGGGAATCGGCCCGAGTGGATGATTCTCACCGTGCTACCGGTGCTGCCGCCTGAGCTACGGCCGCTGGTGCCCCTGGATGGCGGACGTTTTGCCACCTCGGACCTCAATGATCTCTACCGCCGGGTCATCAACCGCAACAACCGCCTGAAGCGGCTGCTGGACCTCAATGCGCCGGACATCATTGTGCGCAACGAAAAGCGCATGCTGCAGGAGTCCGTCGACGCCCTGCTCGACAACGGTCGCCGGGGGCGCGCCATCACCGGCACCAATCGCCGACCGCTCAAGTCCTTGGCCGACATGATCAAGGGCAAGCAGGGTCGCTTCCGCCAGAATCTGCTCGGCAAGCGAGTAGACTATTCGGGTCGCTCGGTGATCGTGGTGGGCCCGAAGCTCAAGCTTCACCAGTGTGGCCTGCCCAAGCGCATGGCACTCGAGCTGTTCAAGCCCTTCATCTTCTCCAAGCTGCAGTTGCGCGGCACGGCAACCACTATCAAGGCGGCCAAGAAAATGGTGGAGCGCGGCACGGGCGAGGTGTGGGACATTCTGGAGGAGGTTATCCGCGAGCATCCGGTCATGCTTAATCGTGCCCCCACCCTGCACCGTCTCGGTATCCAGGCCTTCGAGCCGGTCCTGGTCGAGGGCAAGGCGATCCAGCTTCACCCGCTGGTGTGCACCGCCTTCAACGCGGACTTCGATGGCGACCAGATGGCGGTGCATGTGCCCCTCTCGCTGGAGGCCCAGCTAGAGGCCCGCGCCCTGATGATGTCCTCCAACAACATCCTTTCCCCGGCCAACGGAGAGCCGATCATCGTACCCTCGCAGGATGTGGTGCTCGGCTTGTACTACATGACTCGCGATCGGGTGAGTGCACAAGGCGAAGGCATGGTGTTCTCCAATCCCGCCGAGGCCCGCCGTGCCTACGAGACCGGTCAGGCGGATCTGCACGCCCGGGTCAAGGTGCGGATGCCGGAGATTCTTCTCGGCGATGCGGGTGAGCGCACAGAGACGCGGACCCTATATGAGACGACTATTGGGCGGGCGATGCTCTACGAGGTGGTGCCCGACGGGTTGCCCTTCGAGCTGATCAATCAGCCCCTTGGGAAGAAGGCAATCTCCAATCTGGTCAATACCTGCTACCGCCGGCTTGGACTTAAGGCCACGGTCGTTTTTGCCGACCAGATCATGTACACCGGATTCCGAATGGGCACCCGTGCCGGCATCTCGATCGGTCTAGAGGACATGGCGGTCCCCGATGAGAAGGCAGAGATCCTCGCTCGAGCTGAGCGGGAGGTGAAGGAGATCGAGAACCAGTATGCCTCGGGCCTGGTCACCAACGGCGAACGTTACAACAAGGTGGTCGACATCTGGTCCCATACCAACGACCAGGTGGCCAAGGCCATGATGGGTAAACTTGGGAAGGACAACGTCGCGGTCGATCCATACTTGGCATTTCTTTCGTGGGTTCGCGTGCGCCTTGCCGAGCTCAATGAAAAACTCAAAGCGGGCCAGATAGACCGCACGGCTTTCGACGCTCAGTCGATTGAGGTCCTGGAACTTGCCCGAGCAGGTCAGCTACCGTCGGACGTTGCGGAAACCCTGCCCGCGTCGCGGACGCAGGACTCCTTTAACTCTATCTACATGATGGCGGACTCTGGGGCGCGCGGCTCCGCGGCACAGATTCGGCAGCTTGCGGGTATGCGCGGGCTGATGGCGAAGCCCGATGGATCCATCATCGAGACGCCCATCACCGCCAACTTCCGCGAGGGGTTGAACGTCATCCAGTACTTCATCTCGACCCACGGCGCACGTAAGGGTCTCGCGGACACCGCGCTGAAGACCGCCAATTCGGGCTACCTGACCCGCCGCCTGGTAGATGTCGCGCAGGACATGGTGGTCCTGGAGGAGGACTGTGGTACCGAGCACGGCCTTCTGATGACGCCGATCATCGAGGGGGGTGATGTAGTGGAGCCCCTTCGCGAACGCATCCTCGGACGCGTGACAGCAGCAGATGTGCGCCGCCCTGGAAGCGACGAGGTGGTGTGCGCCGCCAGGACCCTTTTGGACGAGGCGATAGTTTCGACGCTGGAGGATAGCGGTATCGATCAGGTGCTGGTGCGTTCTCCGATCACCTGCGAGGCCCGCGTGGGCGTTTGCGCGTCCTGCTACGGTCGCGACCTCGCGCGCGGCGAACAGGTCAACCAGGGCGAGGCGGTGGGGGTGATTGCCGCTCAGTCCATCGGCGAGCCAGGTACGCAGCTCACCATGCGTACCTTCCACATCGGTGGCGCAGCCTCTCGGGCCGCCGCGGTGAGCAACGTTCAGATCAAGGTGGGCGGCACCATCCGCCTGCATAAGCTGAAGTCGGTCACCAACAGCGCGGGTAAATTCGTCGCCGTTTCGCGTTCCGGCGAGCTCTCGGTGCAGGATGAGCATGGCCTGGAGCGGGAGCGCTACAAGGTGCCCTACGGCGCCATCATCAATGCGAAGGATGGCGAGGCGGTCGAGGGCGGTCAGATCGTTGCCAGCTGGGACCCCCACACCCATCCGATCATTACCGAGGTGGCGGGTCGTGCCCGTTGGCTCGAGATCCTCGAGGGTCAGACCGTGCGCGAGGAGCGCGATGAGATCACCGGCCTGACCGAGCTCATGGTAATGGATACCAAGGAACGGGTCTCCACCGCCAAGGATATGACGCCGAAGGTCCTGCTTGTGGACGAGGAAGGCAACCCCCTGATGCTAGAGGGCACCAACATCCCGGCCCAGTATCCGCTACCGACACGCGCCATCCTCCTGGTGGAGGATGGCGCGGCGGTGGGCGTCGGCGATGTGATTGCTCGCCTGCCACAGGAATCGGCTAAAACCCGTGATATCACCGGTGGTCTGCCGCGGGTGGCCGATCTTTTCGAGGCACGCCGGCCGAAGGATCCCGCCTTGTTGGCGGAGGTCAGTGGTACGGTCAGTTTCGGGAAGGACACCAAGGGCAAACAGCGTTTCGTCATCACCCAGGATGACGGTCAGCCCTACGAAGAGCTGATCCCCAAATGGAGGCACGTAAGTGTCTTCGAGGGGGAACGGGTGGAGCGTGGTGAGGTAATCTCCGACGGCGAGCTCAGTCTCCACGATATTCTGCGCCTCAAGGGGGTCACCGCGCTGGCCGAGTATCTCGTCAAGGAGATTCAGGACGTCTACCGGTTGCAGGGTGTGCGGATCAACGACAAGCACATCGAGGTCATCATTCGCCAGATGCTGCGGAAGGTGGAGATCGTCGACTCGGGGGATACCCGCCTGCTGCGTGGCGAACAGGTCGATCGGGCCGCAGTGGCCGCGGAGAATGAGCGCCGGGTTGCCGAGGGCAAGTTCCCGGCCACCTTTGAGCCCGTGCTGCTTGGCATCACCAAGGCGTCGCTGGCCACCGAATCCTTCATCTCGGCCGCCTCGTTCCAGGAGACGACGCGCGTGCTCACCGAGGCGGCGGTTCGGGGCTCGACCGACCACCTCAACGGATTGAAGGAGAACGTCATCGTTGGCCGCTTAATTCCCGCGGGCTCGGGTCTTTCCTATCACAACGATCGCCGTCGACGCCGCCAGGTGGACCGGGAGGGCGAGGGGGAAGTGGCCGGCACGGCCGAGGCGGCAGTGCAGGCGGTGGAAGAGGCCCTCAAGCAGGCGTTCAGCGCGACTACTGCAACCCCCTAGACGGTGAGGTCGGTCAACCGCGAGCGGTTTGGGCGGCCTTTCCTTGACAGGGTCCGAGAGGCTGCATAGAATGCCGCTTCTCCCGCGAGCCGGCTTAAACGCCGGCTTGCCGTTTACCGAGACAGGCACGACGCATTCGGGACGTGCAATCGGAATTGGTGAGACAGGCAAACGGGTCCGCACCACTTGCGTCCCGGTGACGGGTGTACGGTTTGCCTTTCGGTTTTTCTGGCCGGGTCGCCCAGACGGCGTCTTTGGAGACTGAAGATAGATGGCAACCATCAACCAGTTGGTGCGGAAGCCGCGTAAGCGCAAGATCGACAAGAGCAAGGTGCCGGCCTTGGCTTCGTGCCCGC
>JAEHCY010000429.1 GCA_016880695.1 Chromatiaceae bacterium
GAGGTTGCTAGTGGAGGAAGAACCACAACCGCAGTGGCCCGATCTGGATCTCCTGCCCATCGTGAAGGGTCATCGGCTCGTCTCCGACCGGCACCCCATCCACCTGGACGGGCGCAGAGGCACGCCGAGCATCGAGGACATAAGCGGGGCCCTCCTTGCTGAGCGTGATCTCGCCATGATCCCCACGGGTCAAGCGGCTGCGCGGTTTGTCGAGGGGCAGAACGCGCCCAATCCTCGGGCCGTTCAATATCTGCAGTGCTGCAGTCAGGGGGCCAGGCTCCTCGCCGGGGGGCGGACTTGCCGCCAGAGGCTCGGGTGGGGGGGGCGGCTCGGGTACCGGCGGGGGCTCTGGGGTCAGTGCCTCCAATCCGTCCTCGAGATACAGAAATTGCTGGTCGCCGACCGGGAAACTATCTCCATGATGAAGGAGGGTGTCCTGGCAGGGTTGCCCATTGATGCTGATGGGGTATTCCGCATCGAGGGCACGCAGCCGGTAACCGTCCGCCGTTTGCAGGATCTCAGCGTGCTTCGATGCCACCGCTAAGCTGTTGACGTGGATATCGCATTCTGGATGGCTGCCTATGACCAGCCTCTCGGCCTCGATCGAGTGGGTCGCGACAGGCAACCCCCGAAACGAGAGGGTCAGAGTGGGCATGGCGGGCGCGGGGAGCGATGGACCGGTCTAGTGGGCCGCGGGCGCAATCTCGGCCGCCCACCCCAGCGGGACGGATCGCCCCAGGCGAGCCTTCGCTGCAAGGGTGGGCCGCCTGAGCCGATCCAGGTGTGACAATGGTGAGACCGGCAGTCACCCAGTCCTGCATGCCGCCCCGGTACCACTTCAGCTTGCTCGCCGGATAACCCATCTTGACCAGGGTCTGGATATTGTCGGTGGACTGCGGGCACCACAGACCATTGCAGAACAGCACCAGGGTCTTAGCCCCGGAGAAATCCCAGCCGCTCTGGGTCCGCTTGGCACCGAGCTGCTGGACCAGGATGTCCTCGATTCCCGCGGCCTCATCCGCCGTACCGAACATGCCCGACATCTCTCGGTTGATCCGGTTCCAGGGGATGTTGACGGAGCCCGGGATGGTGCCGCGGGGCATCCAATCCGGGGTGCGGGAATCGATAACCAGGATCGAGGCGTCCCCCGAGCTGCCGCGCCTGAGGTAATCAATCAGCTCCAGCTCACCGATCGTCTCCACCCCGGCGGCCGCCGTCATGGGCTGGATGCAGAAGGGGGGGCAGTGGCGACCGCTCTTGGTGTAGACCTCGGGGATATGCGCGTCCTTGCTCTCCTCACGGGTGATGGCGACCTTCTTGCCGTTGTGCAGGACCTCAACCGCGCCGAGTTGGGGCGCGATCAGGTTCGCCTCACCGGCGACCAAGGTTGCCGGCGCGGACAAGGCAGCGATCAAGGCAGCGGCTACGGTGGCGTGAGCAATCTTCATTGGCATTCTCCAAAACATGCGGAATGGGGTCGTACCGGCGAGGGAAGCCGTGATGGTTGAGGCGAGGGATCGTCCACCGGACGTGGTCGCGTCACTTGATGTAGTCCTCCATCCTCGCCGACTTCTGTTGCAGGGATTGCTCATAGCCAAGCTCGCTCTGCGACTTGGCGGTCTGGGCCAGCTTGGTCGCCGCCTTGTAATCGCCACTTTCGGCGGCCTTCGCCGCATCCTTGAGCATGTTGCCCACGTCGCGCCACTCCCCACCCACGGAAGCGGCCTGCTTCTGGGCGGCCTTCGCCTCGGCCAGGGTCTTCTCAAAAGCGGCCTTTTCGTCCTCCTGAGCCATCGAGGGGCCAGCGGTGGTGAGCATCAGCGTGCCGGCGCACAGGATCGCCATCATCAATTTGTGTGTCATGCGGGTGTCTCCCCAACGAGTTGTCGGTTGCCCCCGCCGCGAGCCGGGTGGCTCAGCGGCGGGGCGGTCGCTTGATTACTTGCGGGCACCGGGTCCGTTCAACGGCTGGCCGTTGCTCATGTAGGTGAGGAAGTACTCGAGGTTGCGGTATTCCTCGCCCTCCGGCTCGAAGGCCTTGGCGCGGACCTGCTCGTTACACCCGATGAAGCGGCGATGCAGGGTGGCCATCTGGCCCCATTTGGAGCGGTAAACCGGCCAATGGGTGGTGTGACCCAGGGCGGGGCTGAGCATCTCGCTGCGCAGCATGTTGCCGGGGTTCTGGATGTGGCAGTTGGCGCAGGAGAAATTGAGCTGGCCGCGCTTACCGAAGTAGAACTGTTTGCCCTTCTCGTAGGCCTCCAGCGCCCGCGGATCGTCTGTGGGGATTTGCACATTGGTGATTTGCCCGCGCGACTCGAAGGCCATGTAGGCCAGGAGTGACGCCAGCGGGCCGTGCTTGAGGTCGAGAGGCTTCTCACCGTTGGCCTGGCGGCATTCATTGATGGACCAGGGCAGGGTGATCACCATGCCGCGTTCCTTGCTCCAATGCGGGTACTTGCCGGTGATGGCCGGTCCGTCGGGGAAGCAATCCTTGTAGGTCTTACCGTTGGCGAAGGGGGTGTTCCAGAGATTCTCGCCTTCGGAGATGGCGGTCTCGTAGGGCGGGAACTCCTCGATCGCCTCCCAGTTCGCGCGCCCGACCGGATCGATGGCGTAGACACCGTTGGCGAAGTCATCCTTCGGCACATTCGGGAAGCGCTGGGCATAGAAAGACTGGAAGCGCTGCAGATCCTCCTGAGGTGTGGCTTGGGCGTTCGGCAGGGCACTGACACCCGCGCCGAACGCGACGATGAGCATAAGGGTCTTTTTCATGTTGGGATAACCTCCTCGGGGCATCGAGCGGACTGCGGGATCAGGTTA
>JAEHCY010000430.1 GCA_016880695.1 Chromatiaceae bacterium
GACCCGGATTACGGTTGCGTATCCCTCAGCCGGCCCACAACCGTGCGTTGCGGAAGAGCCGCAGCCAGGGGCTATCCTCTTCCCAGCCCTCGGGGTGCCAGGAGAGCTGGACGCTGCGGAATACCCGTTCGGGGTGCGGCATCAGGATGGTGATCCGACCGTCGCGGTTGGTCAGCCCGGTGATGCCTCCGGGCGAGCCGTTCGGATTGGCCGGATAGCGTTCGACCGCCCCGCCGTCGTTGGCCAGAAATCGCAGCACCGTGTGCCCCTGCGCCAACGCCAGGTGCTCGGCGTCGCGAAACTCCGCCCTCCCCTCGCCATGGGCCACCGCAATCGGTAGACGGGAGCCCGCCATGTCGCGCAACAGGATCGAAGGGGAAGGCAGCACCTCGACCAGGGACAGACGCGCCTCGAACTGCTCGGAGCGGTTGCGCACGAAATGGGGCCAATGCTCGGCACCGGGGATCAGCTCCCGCAGGTTCGAGAGCATCTGGCAACCGTTGCACACCCCTAGTGCGAAGCTGTCGGCGCGTGCAAAGAAGGCCTGGAACTGGTCACGGGCGCGCGAATTGAACAGGATCGACTTGGCCCAGCCCTCCCCCGCTCCGAGCACGTCCCCGTAGGAGAACCCGCCGCAGGCCACCAATCCCTTGAACTCACCCAGATCGGCACGGCCCTCCAGGATGTCGGACATGTGCAGGTCCAGGCACTCGAACCCGGCCCGGTGGAAGGCCGCCGCCATCTCGATCTGGCCGTTCACCCCCTGCTCGCGCAGAATGGCCAGACGCGGTCGGACGCCCCGCTCGATGAAGGGTGCGGCGATGTCCTCGTTGGGGTCAAAGGTGAGGGTCGCGCTGAGGCCCGGATCTTGCCCATCGAGGATCCGATCGTATTCCTCCTGGGCACAGTCGGGGTTGTCGCGCAGCGACTGCATCTGCCAGGTGGTCTCCGACCAGGCCCGCTGCAGCTCCACGCGGGGGGCCTGATACACCAGCCGCGAACCGCGGGTGAAGCGAATCTGGTCGTCGTCGCGCAGGGTCCCGAGAAGGTGGCTGTGGCGCCCAAGCCCCTGGTCCTCCAGGAGCTTGAGAACATCGTCCACCTCGGTATGCCGGACCTGGATCACCGCCCCGAGCTCCTCGGCAAATAGCGCCCCCAGATCGCTATCGCCCAGCTCGGAGAGATCCGCCTCCAAACCCGCGTGGCCGGCGAAGGCCATCTCGCACAGGGAAACCAACAGCCCGCCGTCGGAGCGATCATGATAGGCGAGGACGAGCCCCTCCCGATTGAGGTCTTGGATGGCGCGGAAGAACCGCACCAGGGTGTCGGGATCGTCAAGGTCCGGGCCGTCCCTCCCCACCTGCCCGGTCACCTGGGCCAGGCACGAGCCACCCAGACGATTGCGGCCCTTGCCGAGATCGATGAGGATCAGATCAGTATCGCCGCTGTCGGTACGAAGCGCCGGCGTCAGGGTGCGGCGCACGTCGGTGGCCGGGGCAAAGGCGGAGATGATCAGCGACAGGGGCGCGATCATCTCCTTGCGCACCGGCTCCGCCCCGGCGGGCTCGAACCAAACCGTTTTCATGCTCAAGGAATCCTTGCCCACCGGGATGGCGATACCCAGCGCTGGGCAGAGCTCCAGGCCCACCGCACGCACCGTGTCATAGAGCTTGGCGTCCTCGCCGGGGTGCCCGGCGGCCGCCATCCAGTTGGCGGAGAGCTTGATCTGACCGAGACCTCCGATCGCCGCGGCGGCCAGATTGGTGATCGCCTCGCCGATCGCCATGCGCCCGGCAGCGGCGGCATCGATCAGCGACAACGGTGTACGCTCGCCCATGGCCATGGCCTCGCCGGTGTAACCGGCGTAGTCGGTGAGGGTGACGGCCAGGTCCGCGACCGGCACCTGCCAGGGGCCCACCATCTGATCCCGGGCCACCAGGCCGGTGATGCTGCGATCGCCAATGGTGACCAGGAAGGTCTTGTCCGCCACCGCGGGCAGGCGCAACACCCGCTCGACCGCCTCCTTCAGCATAACGACGGAGAGATCCAGCTCCGGAGGGTGAAAAGGCAGGTGATTGACCTCCCGCAACAGTCGCGGCGGCTTGCCGAACAGGAGCCCCATCGGCATATCGATAGGGGTATCGCCGAGATGGGCGTCGCCCAGCACCAGTCGCTCATCCGCGGTGGCCTCCCCCACCACCGCGTAAGGGCACCGCTCCCGCTCGCAGATGGCCTTGAACGCCTCGAGCCGCGCCCCATCGATGGCCAGGACATAGCGTTCCTGGGCCTCGTTGCACCAGATCTCCATGGGCGACATGCCAGGGTCGGCACTCGGCACCGCCCGCAGCTCGAAGCGTCCCCCCTGCAGGGCGTCATTGACCAGCTCTGGAAGCGCGTTCGAGAGCCCGCCCGCACCCACATCGTGGATATGCAGGATCGGGTTCTCGTCGCCGCGCGCCCACCAGCGGTCGATCACCTCCTGGCAGCGACGTTGCATCTCCGGGTTTGCCCGCTGCACCGAGGCAAAATCTAGGTCTTCGGCCGACGCCCCCGAGGCCATGCTAGAGGCGGCGCCACCACCCAGGCCGATGAGCATGGCAGGCCCACCGAGCACCACTAGCGGGGTGCCGGCGGTAAAACAGCGTTTGCGCACATGCTCACCGCGCACGTTACCCATCCCCCCGGCAATCATGATCGGCTTGTGGTAACCGCGCAGCTCATGACCATTGGGGCCAGACACCAAGGCCTCGTAGGTGCGAAAGTACCCGCACAGGTTCGGTCGGCCGAATTCGTTATTAAACGCAGCCGCGCCGATGGGTCCCTCAAGCATGATGTCGAGGGCGGAGACGATGCGCCCAGGCCGGCCGTAATCCCGTTCCCAGGGCCGCTCGAAACCCGGCAGGCGCAGATTGGACACCGAGAACCCGCAGAGTCCCGCCTTGGGCTTGGCCCCGCGCCCGGTGGCCCCCTCGTCGCGGATCTCTCCGCCAGATCCGGTGGCGGCGCCCGGGTCGGGGGCGATGGCGGTGGGATGGTTGTGGGTCTCCACCTTCATCAGGAGATGGATCGGCTCATCGTGCTCCCCGTAAACCTGGGTCTCGGGGTCGGGGAAGAAGCGGCGGCCGATCGGCCCTTCGAGCACCGCAGCGTTATCGCGATAGGCCGAGAGCACCCCCGCTGGGGAAACGTCGGTGGTATGGCGGATCATCCGAAACAGGGATCGCTCGCAGGCCCGCGCGTCGATCACCCAATCGGCGTTGAAGATCTTGTGGCGGCAGTGCTCGGAGTTGGCCTGGGCGAACATCATCAGCTCCACGTCCGTGGGGTTGCGCCGCAGGGTCTCGAAGCTCTCTAGCAGGTAGTCGATCTCGTCCTCCGACAGGGCGAGGCCCAGCGCCCGATTCGCCGCCTCCAGCGCGCGCCGGCCACCGCTCAAGATATCCACGCGCACACAGGGCCGGGCTGGGGCCTGGACGAACAACTGCTCGGCCTCGTCGATGTCGAACAGCGGCACCTGGGTCATGCGATCGTGCAACAGTGCGGCGGCGACGACGAGCTCGGCGTCGGCCAGCGCCCCCTGCTCTGGCTGGAGGTAGTAGGCCACGCCCCGCTCCAGGCGCCTGATACCGGTTAGGCCGCAGTTGTGGGCAATGTCGGTCGCTTTGGACGACCAGGGTGAGAGCGTCCCCGGTCGGGGCACCACCAGCACCAGACTCCCGACGGGCTCATGGCCGGCCAGGCGGGGACCATACCGCAACAGCCCCTCGAGCAGGGCACGCTCCGCCCCCCCGAGACGCTGCTCGAGTTGGGCGAAGTGCATGAGCTCCGCATAGACCCCCAGGGGCCGACCCAGCGCCTCACTCAGCCGGCGCTTCAGCTTGCGCAGACGGAACTCGGACAGGGCGGGAGCGCCACGGAGACTGAGCATGGGATCACCTGGCGATGCGGTTACCGATCGAGGCCGGTAATCATACTGCATTTGGCCGCGGACCCCGGACGCCGGGGAGTTGGGCTGGCAAACCCGGCCTCAGAGGCCCAACCAACCGCTCGGTTGGTCCTGGCTCGCGATCCAGAGCCGCCCGTCGAGGTCCGCGGAGATGCCCGCCAGGCACTCGCGCACCCGCTCGGGGGCGTTGTTCTGCTCACTCAGATGCGCAGCCACCACCCGGCGCAGGGCACGGGCATCGTAGCGATCGAGTAGCTCCGCCGCCTGCAGGTTGCTCAGGTGGCCAAAATCACCGCCGACCCGCGCCTGCAGGCTGGGCGGATAGGGGCCATCGCGCAGCATATGGGGGTCGTGGTTGAACTCGAGCACCAACGCGTCGCAATCGGCGAGCATGGCGACCGCGTGGGGAGTAACGGTGCCGGCGTCGGTCAGCAGGCCCAGGCTGAGACCGTCGCCCTCGAGCACGAACTGGCTCGGCTCGCGGGCGTCATGGGGAACCGGATAGGGACGCACGCGGAGATCACCAATACGAAATCCCCGCTCGTGACTGGAGAAGATCTGCAGCCGGGAAACCTCTCCCGCGGCGGCACCGCGCCAGGTGCCAGCGGTGCTCCACACCGGGATGCGATGGCGGCGGGCCAGGGCGCC
>JAEHCY010000431.1 GCA_016880695.1 Chromatiaceae bacterium
CACCATGTGGCCCGCGTTCTTCTTGGCCGCCATCTCCAGTATCCGAGTCACCGGGATTCCCTTGACCAGACTCGCCTGCGGGCGCTTGCCCCCCGTGAGCTCCTCATGCTCGTCGATCAACCGCTGGAGAAACTCGTCCAGCATGACTTGCGCGCGGTCCTCGATGCGCTGAACCTGCTTCTGTTTGAGGGGCTGGTAGTACTAGCCGGGCAGTTCGCCCGGGTCGTGGACCATGTGGAGTAGCATCAGCGGTAGATCCAGGCACTTGGCCAGCCGGGCCGCGAACAGTACCGCGGCCTCGGAGTAAACGGAGAACTCCACCGGGACCAACAGCGCCGGTTTCTTCTCCTTGGTTGCCATAGGGGCCTCCGGGCAGTCAGCTAGGTGAGTTTCAACAAGGGCTTACATCAGCGTGGCAGGGTTCTACGGCCAAGCTCGCGCGCCAGTGCGAGCGAATGATGACGGGGGAATCGGCATCCGCAAGACAGGCCCCCCGAGCCGCCAACCGGACTGCAACCGACGCTCCGCAGAAAAGCCAACTTCGGGAAACGAACAGGCTCAGGCAGCCGCATCCATCCGGTTGAGCAGCGCGCTGATGGGCTCGGTGGGGTAACGCAGCGGAAGCAGGCGCTGACCCACCCGCGTGATCACGCCGAACCAATGATTTCCGGCACTAAACACCACATGATGATCGGGTATGTTGCCCACATTGAGCCACAGGGTATCGTCCATACTCATCGGGGTATGGCCCACAATCAGGGGCAGGTCGGGGGCGAGCCCGAGACGCTTGCGGAACTGCTTGACGTCGGCGCGAGCGTAGCCAATGACACCACCGGGCTTGCGCAGGCGGTTGCGCGTGAGCTCCTGCTGCAGGTGGACATATTTCCGGATGTCGACCAACATCTCCCGACTGATCTTGCCGGTGGGCGCACCCGCGTGGCAGGTGAAGAGCTCGCGGGAAATGGCGGCGTAAGGCAACAGCTCATAGAGCCGATCCATAGCGCCCTTGTAGTGCTTGCCGCGAACACGCTCGAGCGCCTCGGCCCAGAGTAGCCCCTGCGGCACACCGCCCTTGCCGATGTCCTCGGAGAAGCTGTCGTGATTGCCACGCAGGTAGAAAACCCGATCGGGAAAGCGCAGTTTCAGGCGGAAAATCACGTCCATCATCAGCATGGACGTCTCCATCTCTGCGAGAAAACCGTCGTCCTCACAGTGGACGGCATCCCCGATGATGATGAGACAGGCGCGATCGCGTTCGATGGCCTCGAGGAAGCCGTTCTGGGTGAGGACACCGAGCAGATTGTCAACGTGGGCGTGCAGATCGCCCACGATGATGGGCGTGTGGCGGTCGGGAATCTCAATCAGGCCGCCCGGCATCCCGCGCCAATCAAGGGGGCGGTGGGGCTCAGTGGCGAACAGCTCGAGCGCCTGATCGATCAAGTCCTGGGCCGCTTGCCGTGGCAAGGGCGCAACCTCCCCCGGCAGAACCCTGGCGAGGTGCTCAAGCTTGCCCCGGCGCCACTGGGCGATACGGGTGGCCGCCTCATCCCCGAGCAACGGGGCGACACAGGTCGGAGCCCCGGCGCCACCCCTCTTCAACGTCAGCCGACTCTCCCGAATCTTGATGCTCAAGTGGTGCTCCGCAACCGAGTCGGGATAACAGAGAAGATTGTTTTGCAGTGCATCGGTGCGGCCCAGGACCACATCGTCGCCAGGATGCAGGCGCACGAAACCGCTGATGGACGAGAAGAAGGCCTCGGGGTCGAACAGGAGGTAGTCCTCACAGGGCACCAGGTTGCCCGCCCGGTCCAGTCGCAGCTCCGAACAGAGGTTGTAGGGGGTGCCGTTCTCGCCGAGCAGCAGTTGCAACGGGATCGGCGCGGCTGGCAAGCGAACCTTCTTGCTTCCCAAGCGGTAGGCCTGCTCCAGATCGTCGAGCTCTTCGCAGGCCCCCAGTTCGGAGAAGGCATCGAGGAAGCGGTGGATCAGACCCCTAAGAGGCTTGTCGAGCGCTACCGCCATCGGCTTGACTGGTTGAGTCGGTGATGCGGAAGGGTGGCTGATCGGTGTCCCTGCGTACGTAGACCATCAGGTCGTGCCGGTGCAAGAAGAGGGCGATCTCCTCGTAGATCTCGACCTGTCTCTGGATCACATCCAGCCGCACCACCTCATCCACCGGGTGAGTACCGCGGAGGGCCCGCTGCAGCCGTCGCTCCAGGATCAGCTGGGGCTCCGGGAGGAGGAATTCAAAGGTGAAGCGACTTCTCCAGTCAACCGAGAAGAAAAAGCGCTTTTTCGGCGGTAGCACGACCCGCTCCAGCTCTAGGGTGAGCGGCGGATCGGCCTCGATCCAGTCCCGGTCGAACACCGATACCCCAAGTCTTTGCCCGGCGAAGGGAAGCCCTAGATGGATCTCGCGCGGGCGAAGGGAGAGCGACTGGGCGGTCCACCAGCGGTTGGCACAGAGGTCCACATACCCCTCTTCCGGCCAACCCCCGACCTTGGCGACGAAGGTGGTCTTGCCGCAGCCGGGCGGGCCCGTCACCAGGAGCTGCCGGAACTGCACCGCGGCAGCAAAGCGCACACCCTTGATCTCCTGGACGCGATCAACAGGCTCGAGCGGTAGCCGGGTCATCGCGTGCCCACCTCAGAGTCCAGGGGGTTTCTAGCCGATTCCATGTGAAAGACCAGACCTCGCAGCGGATGTAGTCCGGGCCACTACTGGGGGATCGCCGCAGCACACACCCTTGGCTGCAAGAAATGCCCGAACACGCTCGTCGATTCGTGGTTCTTCGCCCGCCGGCAACGCGAATTCTTCGGACTGAGGCCCCAAGAACCAATGTGCACCGGGCGTGACCCTGGGCGCCGGCAGGACATTGCAATATCAGTATATACCGATGGGTCAAGAATCCGTAAGCGACCCTCGCCGCCTCCGCGGCGCTTCGCGATACCCAAAGCAAGCCCGCCGCCGACTCTCCGCCCTAACACCCTAGCCTCAAGCACCCCCCGGGAGATGCTGACGCAGTGCTCAGCGGTCCGCCCACCTCCCTGGGAACAACGGTTAATCACATGCCGATGGAGCCACCACGGGCTTCTGCGGCCGATGGGCGCGAGTTTTCCACAGGCTAATCACAGGTGATCCCCGGCCTTGTTAACCGGAAATACACAATATCTTGTGGTTGACAGGTTTCTCCAGCCGCATATATTGTGTATCCGATGGGGTGTTGTCCACCGCGCCCGCACCCCCAAGCCACCACGACCCCGCGAAACCCTGGAGGAAGCATGTCCACTGAAGCGCTGTCTGCCCGTTCCCTGGAGGGCGTTGCCACCCTCCCCACGAGTCGTCAGCCGGATGCACCCGCCGAGCTCACCGCCTACGCGCCGGGGCAGTTTCACGTGATCCGCCGTAACGGCAAGGTCACCCATTTCGACGCGAGCAAGATCGCGGTGGCCATGACCAAGGCCTTCCTCGCCGTGGAGGGGGGCAGCGCCGCGGCCTCGAGCCGCATCCGCGAACGGGTTCATGAGCTCTCCGACCAGGTGGTTGGCGCCCTCACCCGCCGCATGCCCTCCGGCGGCACCGTGCATATCGAAGACATCCAGGACCAGGTAGAGCTGGCCCTGATGCGCGGAGGCGAGCACAAGGTGGCCCGATCTTACGTGCTCTATCGCGAAGAGCGCGCCCGCGATCGGGCTCAGAAGGCCGCCATCGAGGCCCCCCAGCCATCCCACATCATTGAGGTGACCCTGCGCGACGGCAGCCGCCAACCGCTGGATCTCGAGTACTTGCGCACCCTGGTGGAGGCGGCCTGCCGGGGGCTCGGCAACACCCAGGCAACCGCCCTCCTGGAAGACGCCTGCCGCAACCTCTTCGATGGGGTGAAGGAGCAGGACGTGGGCCTGGCGCTGGTGATGAGCGCCCGCGCCCTGATCGAGAAGGAGCCCGAATACAGCTTCGTGGCGGCGCGGCTGCTGCTCGACATCCTCCGCCGCGAGGCCCTCGACTTCCTGGGGTTGGACCGAAACGCCGCCGCCCAATCCACCCTGGCGGTGGGCTACCCGGAATACTTCACCGCCTACGTCCACCGGGGCGTGGCGCTCGAGCTGCTCGATGGGCGCCTGGCACAGTATGACCTCGACCTCCTGGGCCAGGCACTGGTCGCCGCCCGCGACGAGCAATTCACCTACCTGGGCCTGCAGACCCTCTACGACCGCTACTTCATCCATAGCAAGGACGACGTGCGCTTCGAGCTGCCCCAGGCCTTCTTCATGCGCGTGGCCATGGGCCTGGCCATCAACGAGATCGACCGCGAGGCCCGCGCCATCGAGTTCTACAACCTGCTCTCGTCCTTCGACTTCATGAGCTCGACGCCAACGCTCTTCAACTCCGGAACCCTGCGCCCCCAGCTCTCGAGCTGCTACCTCACCTCGGTCCCCGACGACCTCGACGGCATCTTCGGTGCCATCAAGGACAACGCGCTGCTATCCAAGTTCGCCGGCGGGCTCGGTAACGACTGGAGCCGGGTACGCGGCATGGGCGCCCACATCAAGGGCACCAACGGCAAGTCGCAAGGGGTGGTGCCCTTCCTGAAAGTGGCCAACGATACCGCCGTGGCGGTGAACCAGGGCGGAAAGAGAAAGGGCGCGGTCTGTGCCTACCTGGAGACCTGGCACATCGACATCGAGGAGTTCCTGGACCTGCGCAAGAACACCGGCGACGACCGGCGCCGCACCCACGACATGAACACCGCCAACTGGGTGCCGGACCTGTTCATGAAACGGGTAGCCGAGGGAGCCGACTGGACGCTCTTCTCCCCCGACGAGGTGCCCGATCTGCACGACAAGGTCGGCCAGGCCTTCGAGGCCGCCTACCTCGGCTACGAGGAGCGGGCGCGCGCCGGACAGATGAAGGTGACCAAGACCCTCAAGGCCGAGGCCCTGTGGCGCAAGATGCTCGCCATGCTGTTTGAGACGGGGCATCCCTGGATCGCCTTCAAGGACCCCTGCAACCTCCGCTACACCAACCAGCACCTGGGCGTGGTGCACAGCTCCAACTTGTGCACCGAGATCACCCTGCACACCAACGATCAGGAGATCGCCGTGTGCAACCTGGGGTCGGTGAACCTCGCCGCGCACGTGGACGCCAGTGGGCTTGACATGGCGAAGCTCGAGCGCACCGTCTCCACCGCCATGCGCATGCTCGACAACGTCATCGACTACAACTACTACACCGTACCCCAGGCGCGCCGCTCCAACCTCCGCCACCGCCCGGTGGGCCTCGGCATCATGGGCTTCCAGGATGCCCTCTACAAACAGCGCCTGGCCTATGCCAGCCCCGAGGCGGTGGAGTTCGCCGACCGCTCCATGGAGGCGGTGAGCTACTTCGCCATCCAGGCCTCCACCGACCTCGCCGCCGAGCGGGCCCGCTACCCGAGCTTCGAGGGGTCGCTGTGGAGCCGCGGCATCCTGCCCCACGACTCCCTGCGCCTGCTGGAGGAGGGCCGCGGTGGCTATCTCCAGGCGGACACCACCGCAACGCTCGACTGGGACGGCCTGCGCGAACGGGTCCGCAGGGTGGGCATGCGCAACTCCAACTGCATGGCCATCGCCCCCACGGCCACTATCTCCAACATCTGCGGGGTGAGCCAGTCCATCGAGCCCACCTATCAGAACCTGTTCGTCAAATCCAACCTTTCCGGGGAATTCACCGTGGTGAACCCCTACCTCGTCAGCGACCTGAAGGACCAGGGCCTGTGGGATGAGGTCATGGTCAATGACCTGAAGTACTACGACGGCTCGGTACAGGCCATCGACCGCATCCCACAGGAGCTCAAGGAGCTCTATGCCACCGCCTTCGAAATCGACGCCCGATGGCTGGTGGAAGCGGCCTCCCGCCGCCAGAAATGGATCGACCAGGCCCAGAGCCTGAACCTCTACATGGCCGAGCCCAACGGCAAGAAGCTCGACAACCTCTACAAGCTCGCCTGGGTCCGCGGCCTCAAGACCACCTACTACCTCCGCTCCCTCGGCGCCACCCACGTGGAGAAATCCACCATGGCGGACACCGGCCGGGCCAATCGGCTCAGCGCAGTGGGGGGGAATTACCTGGCGATGAAGGAGAAAGCCAATGGCAACGGGAGTGGATCGGATGAGATGAAGGCCTGCTCGATTCTGGATCCGGAGTGTGAGGCCTGCCAGTGAGGTATGGGTGGAGCCGGGGACAAATGCCGGCGTCGTTCAGTAAAGCGAGCCCGTGCGACACCCTTAAGGCGGACTTAGAGCCCAGCGGGATAAACTTTTTGTGATATCATCTTTTGATATCAATGTCCGATGAATCGTCGCCATCGACAGACTCTGACACGAATCTACGCGGAGCCGGTGCCCGCAGACATCCGCTGGAGCGAGATCGAGGCCCTGTTGCACGCCCTTGGAGCCGAGATCAGCGAAGGTGCTGGAAGCCGAATCCGAGTGGCATTGAAGGGGGTGCGCGCGGTCTTCCACCGGCCGCACCCAGACCCCAGTGCCAAACGGGGCGCAGTTCGTTCCGTTCGCGACTTTCTCGAAGCGGCGGGTGTCACAAACACCCAGGAGCATGAAGATGCTTGAG
>JAEHCY010000432.1 GCA_016880695.1 Chromatiaceae bacterium
ACAGGGCTCCCATCATTCGCATCGGGGTCCTCTCTCCCAGGAGGGGTCGTAAATGGCCCGCACGGGCTATGTAGCGGAGATCATTTGGCGCTCGAAGCGCTCGAAAGTATTCGGGAAATGGTACGCGTTGCGCACCCTACGTGGCTACATCATCGCCGAGCGGTTCAAACCCTCTAGACAACAGTCCATCGGGTTGCGGTGCGAGCTCCCAACACCCGGTTCGACCCTTCAGTGCCCGCTGGCTAAGGGTGGAGGTTGCCTCCTGTACGAGGTTCCGGGCGTGTGGATGATTCAGGCCGTAAACGATGATCCATCGCATCGAAGAAGGCGCGGACAGGTCTCCCGGATGCCCTCACTCCGAACAGCCGCCCTCGCTCGATCGGGCGAAGGGTGGGTGTGGTTGTGGAACTCCGGGAGCTCCGCTCCGCTGCCTCCGGGCACCTCGCTCGGATCCCTCTCCCCTAGAAACCCCCGCCGGTGCGAAAGCCACCGCCCCCGCTATCACCCCCGCCCCCACCACCACCGCCGCCACCGAGGCCTCCGCCCCAGCCGCCCCCGAAACCACCGGGGCCGCCGCCCCAAGGCGAGCCGCGCCCGAAGCCGCCGGAGCCGAAGGTGGGGTCGGTCCGCGGCGGGCGGTAGCGCTGCTGCTCCTGGAGCACGCGCCAGAGGTCGTCGCGGTTGAGCATGCCACTGAGGAAGTTGGTCAGCATGACGCCGATGAGTGAGCCGTCGGCGAAGTCATAGCCGGGCTGGTCATAGCGGTTGCGCTGGAAGTCGCGGCGCACCGCTTCGAGCTCCTGGAGCCGCGCGCGCTGCTGTTGCATTGCCTGCTGCAGTTCCTCGAGGGAGCGCTCGAGCTCGGTTTCCCGCCGCTCGCCGTCGATCAGGCGGCTGACGATCAGGTCGTCCTCGGGAAGCGGCGTGGCCATGGCCTCGCGGCGCAATTGCATCAGGTCGTCGCGCTGCAGCTCCGATGCCAGGTAGGCCACGGCCTTGCGATAGCTCTCGTCCTGGCCCGCGGCGAAGGCCTCCTTCTCGGCGATGAGTCGTTGCTGGTCTGCGGCGGCGGTCTCGATGCGGGTGTCGATGGCGATGAGCTTTTCGTGCTCCCGGTCCCGCTTGCCTTCCAGGGCGGCGATACCATCGCGCTCCCGGGCCTGCTGGTCGAGGTCGCGCAGCGCGGCGAATTCGGCCTCGGCACCCCGCTTTCTCTCCTCCGCGTACTCGCGCAGGCGTACCGGGATCTCCTGGAGCCGGGTGTAGTTGGCCATTGCCTCGGCAAAGCCGACCAGGCGGGCAACCTTGCCATCGAGCCAGCGGATCAGCCCCCCGGCCTTATACTCGGGCGTCCCGAAACGGCGCTCCCACAGGTAGACGAAGAGGGGATCCTCGCGGTAGGCACGGCCCTTTTCCTCCTGCTCCTGCTCGCTGTTGCCCGCCTTGTCACCGGCATGTTGGGCGATCCGCGCGGCTTCCTGGGCCCGCGCGCGCTGTGCCTGGTAGGCGGGGTCCTGGCCGAGTCGCGCTTGGGTGGCGGCTTCGGCCCCATCCACGGCCTCGGCGGCCGCGTCCACAACCTCGGCTTGGGCCTTGCGCTCCGCCTCGAGTCGCCGGCGTTGGTCCACGGCTTCTGCGATGCGTGCATCGAGCGCCGCGGCGGTGGATTCGCGGGCAGCGAGGACCGCGGTGACCTGGCGCTCCACCGCATCAAGGTTGGGGACCGCACTGGGGCTGGCCAACGCGGCCACGCGGAAGCGGGCCAGCTCCTGGTAATCCGCCAGACGGGCCTGGCGCAGCGCCAGCAGCTGGTTGGTGATCGCGCCGATCCGGCCATCGGCGCCATCGAGGGTGGCGCGCTCCTTGCCCAGCACCTCGTCGATGTAGGAAAGCGTATGTCTGCCACTGATCATGCTGCGCTCCTCACCACTGGGTCAAAGCCGCGCCAGTGGTCTGGATTCGGTAGTCGGGCTTGAGCTGGCCGCGTTGCTTGGTGCCAAAGACCCGGTCCTGAATGATGCCGTCATCCTGCTTGTCGGCGGCGATGCGCTGAAACACCTTCTCCTCCACGCGCAATGCCCACTTGGAGACCCGTTCGGTCTTGCCGGTCTCTTCGTTCACCACCGGGACCTCGAGGATGCGGCCGTCGGCACCCACAGGCTCGACGATGATGTAGTAATTTTTTGCGCTGCGATTGGCGTCTGGAATCCGCCAGACGCCGCTCCGCTCGCCGGGACGGGAGACGATCTGCAGGGTATAGGCCTGATCGAGGGTGCTCTGGAGCTGTTTCATGGCATCCAGCGCGGCCTGCGCCGCCTTCTTGTCGCCGCCGCTCAGGGCCGCCTTCGCCGCCGCGAGCTGCTCGTCGGCGAGACGGCGCCCGGCGTCGGTGGTGGCCGCCGCGATGGCGGAGCGATGGGCGGCTTCGAGCTGCCCGGGGAAATTCGCCTGGGGAGCCACCACCAGGAAGTGATAGGCTCCCCAGGCAACGAGCAGGGCCACCACCGCACCGGCAACCCCCTTGCCCCAGCGGCCACGGCGGACGTAGAGGCGCGCGAGCTTGCTCGCCAGGCTGGGCGCCGGCGGCTTGTAGACGAAGCGATCTTCCTTGAGCGCGGCAACGCCTTCGGCCAGGACGTGGTCCGGCACCTCGATACCCTGGCCGGCGTAGATCTTACGCAGGCGCTCCAGAAGGTCGCCGGCGCGGCCTTCCTCGTCGAGCTCCTGCGCCACCAGTTGTTGGCGCCGGCGCAGGGTATCGACCACGTCCATGGCCAGCATCACCTCGTCCAGAGGTGGCTTCTTGGCGGTGTCGTTCATGGGCGCTGCAGGGTGAGGGCATTACCCGCCTCGGCCAATCGGGCCAGGCGGCGCTTGCCGTCCTCCACCGCGTCGCGGATCTCCGCGGCGTTGGTGGTGGATTGCTTGCGCATCTCCTCGATGATGTCGCGCGAGCGGACCTGCCAGTTGACCACGGATTCCACCAGTTTTTTCACCGCATCGGCGCGGACGGTGGGACCGTAACCGGCGCGAACCGCCGCCTCCTGCACCTTGCCGCCGATATCGGCGAGATCCTCCAGCGAACGGCTGATGCCCTCCTTCATGGCTTCGACGGTGCGGGTGCTCTCATTGAGGCCGAACATGCCGGTAAACGAGGCGGTCAGCGCGGTAAGCACAACCTCATTGGTGGTGAAGAAGCTCACCGCCTGGGAGTACACCCGCTCCTTGGCATTGGTGGTCTGCAGCAGCCGGGCCATGATTACCTCCGAGGTGTTGTAGCTCACCGTGAGGTTGTCGGAGAGGTCCTTGCTGATCTGGTAGCGCTTGTCCTCGTTCTGCAGGGCGCGGACCTTCTCGTCGCGCCCGAGCTCGAGCTTGGCCCGCTCCGCGGGCTCCTGCCCGGCGAAGGCCTCGAGCGTCTTCATCGAATCCTGCAGGCCGGACTGGGCCTCGGCGAGCTTCTGCTCGGCCTTCTTCAGCACCTCAAGGGCCAGCACCTCGGATTGCTTGAGGGCGCCGCGAAAATCCTGATAGGCATCAAGAATAGTCTGCTCGCGCTGGATCTGATCGCGGGTGGCGGCCGTCACCTCGAGGTAGGTATCCTTGATCTTGTCGAAACGGGTGGCAATGTCACCGCGGGTGACCTTCATCCAGACATTACCAATGCGCTCGAAGGTGTCGAGCTTACCGTCCTCGACCTGCTCCACCATGCTTTTTGCATCGTCGCGGATGCTGTTGAAGGCGCTGGTGATCTCCTCATAGCGGCTGCCGATCTCCATGGCCTGAACCTGCTCGCGCACCACCTCGTTGAACAGCGAGGCTTGGCTCAGCGTGCGGGTGATGGCGACAATGCGCTCTTCGTCGAGGTCGGAGATCTGGTTGAGCAGTGCGGTGATCGGCGCCTCTTCGCCGGTCTTCTGCGGCACCAAGCCGAGCTGATGCAGGCTGTTCATGGCCTTGTCGAGGTACTGCATCGGTGAAACGATTGCGTTCATGGCATTTCCTCCCTTGTTTGAGTCGATGTGGGGTTGGTGTAGAACAAGTCTGGCCTGCTGCGGGGGCACTGCGGTGGTTAGCTCCCAGCCCCTCCATGGCGAGCCCCTTAAACTCGGGCCTACGGGCAGGGTCGTCGTGCCCGTCGCGGGTCAGGATTGGGAACAAGGTCATGGCCCAGCAGCGCAGGAGGCATGCCCAGAAAAACCGCGAACAGGATCACAGTTAGCGCCAGCAGGAACGCTATCATCGAACGGCAGCGCCAGGCAAGGGGCCTTCAGTACTCGTCCCTCGGATAGGGCTTCGGGCTGGGTTTGCGGCTTCGCCACGGTGTTCCATCTGGATGCGGGATTGTAGCTCCAATGCCCCTTTGCGATAGGTTCGGAACAGGCCTTGCTGCTGAGACGGGCTGTATGTCGCCAATCGCAGAACAGACTCATCGCACCCGGTCCGGCAAGCCCATTCCTTCGTTGAGGATCTCGCTATAGCGCGCATAGCCGAACACGCGGCCGCGCTGCTTGCGTGTGAGTTCGACGACCACGCCGATCAGTTCCAGGTGCGCCAGCGCCTTGTTCACCGTGGCCGGTGTGAGGCCGGTGGCGGTCACCAGGGACCCGGCCGTGGCGATGGGTTGCCGCTGCAGGGCCTGGTGAATCGCCGCTGCCGATGCTGCAGCACGACCGAGGCCCGCAATGCGCTGGCTGTCGGCCGAGGCCAGTTCCAGCAGGCGCCTGGCCGACGTGGCTGCCTGCGTGGCGCTGGCCACTACGGCATCGGCGAAGAATTCAAGCCAGGCCTCCCAATCGCCCGACAGGCGCACCGCATTGAGCAGCTCGTAATAGGTCTGCCGGTGCTCCCTGAAATGCAGACTCAGGTACAGCATCGGTTCGCGCATCAGGCCATCGACCGCGAGTTGCAGTGCGATCAGCAGGCGGCCCACCCGACCGTTGCCGTCGAGGAACGGGTGGATGGTCTCGAACTGCACGTGCGCCAGGGCCGCCTTGACCAGCGGTGACGTCGGCTCGGGGACGTCGTGCAGGAAGCGCTCGAAGAGCTTCAGGCATTCATCCAGCTCATAGACCGGCGGCGGCATGAACACCGCGTTTCCCGGGCGCGTGCCGCCGATCCAGACCTGGCTCGACCGAAACTCGCCGGGCGCGAGCTTGGCACCACGTCCTTCGCTGCCCATCAACACCTGGTGCACCTCGCGGATCAGCCGCAACGACAGCGGAAAGCCCCCGCGCACGCGCGCCAGGCCGTGCTCCATCGCCGCCACGTAGCGGCT
>JAEHCY010000433.1 GCA_016880695.1 Chromatiaceae bacterium
TCATTTCGTGCTGGGTGTGCTCGTAATAGGCCCGTGCCTTCAGCGTGCCCCAGCCCTGTTTGCCCGTATAGCCCAGGTTAAACTGGTCGCTGAGGTTATCGGTCATGCCCATCCGCTGGTTCGGATAGTTCTCGTAGGGGATGTGCTGGCGGCCGTAGGTGAAGTCCACCAGGTTGCCGTCGGTCTTCCACGCAAACTTGACGGATTGGTTGACCGTCTCATAGGCGCTAGAGCCCACTTCATCCTCGGGTAGGGTGTGACCCGCCCGACCGGTGAAGCTGTAGTTCTTAAAGTCGCCGCCGGCCTTGTAGTTGTCGGACTGGGCGTAGGCGCCGGTGTAGTTGAGGCTCAGGCTTTCAGTGGCGTAGGTACCGGAAAGATTCCCTCCCCAGGCATTGCCATTGCTGCGGTAGAAGGTGCCGGCGTTCCCCGTTGCGAGCTGCTCGCCGGGCTTGGCGAAGGCAGGTGCCGCGGACTGCACCAGAATGCTGCCGCCGATGCTATCGCCGCCCAGGCTCACCGGGGTGACGCCGGAATAGACCTGCACATTTTCCACTGCCGTGGGGTCGATGTAGGACAGCGGTGCGTTCATGTGGTTGGGGCAGGAGGTGACGAGGTCCATGCCGTCGACCTTGATGCGCAGGCGATCATCGGCCAGGCCACGGATGGCCGGCAGGCTGGACACCCCTCCCGCCCCGTAGGCGCTTACACCTGGGATGTCCGCGAGCAGGCCGGCGGTGTCGCTGGTACGGGCGCGCTGGGGGGCGATATCGGCGGCGCCGAGCGTATAGGAACCGGAATCGAGCAGGCTATCCGCGGGGGCGGTGACCAGGACTTCCCCAAGGGTGGGGAGATCATCCGCCGCCAGGCCTTGGGTGGTGTAGAGGGCAATGAATGCGGCAAGGGGCTTGAGACGAGATTTCATGCTTTCAGACTCCGGTGTCGAGACGGGAAAGGTGGGACAGGCAGGGGGCGGGCATCTTCAACATCCGGGTGATGGATGGAGGTTGTCGTTGTCCCTGAGGGGCGCTAATTTCGCGGGCCAGGCCGTTGCTGCAATGCCCAAAGCGCTCCGCGATCAGTGCCCTGCGAAGCCCGCACGGCGAGTCGGTCGGCACCGCAAAAAGTGTTTTTCTCACGCGGATCGCGCCCCTCGATGAGGACCGGTCTCGGTCCAAACAACTCTTTTGGCAAGGGACGGGCCAATTAAACATCCCTTATAAAACAAGATGTTGCTAAATCTTCCAGAAAAGGCGTTAGGGGATTTGGCCCAATCGCTGCGGTTGCTCGCGCAGGCGACCTCGAGCGAGGCCGCGAAGGGGCCTACCCCTGTGGGTCAAGGGGGGAGAATCGCGGGGGAAACAAAAGCCGGAGCGAGCCGCGGGTCCGCGGCCGGGGAGGGACTCCCTCGGGCTAGGGGAGGTCGCTGCGCCTGAACAGCAGATAGCCCGCGCCGGCACAAAGGCTGCCGAGAACCAGCGGGTAGGTGAGGGCGTAAGTCATGTAGCCGGCGGTGCCAAAGTGATCCAGGATCACATAGGCCGAGGGACCGAGCAGCACGAGCTGCTGGTCGAGCAGCATCATCGCCGCGGTGCGAAACACCTGCAGGGGATTAGCCAGTGCGATGGCCACCGCGGACTCAACCGGCAAATGCCCGCGGATCATGATCCCGAGCAGGATCAGGTCGAGGAACAGCAGCAGCGTTAGCCAAACCACAAAGGCCGCCGCCTGGGCCACATCCGCCGATCGCGCCAGGGTAGAGAGGAGCATGCCGATCCCCAGGAAGCACCAGGCCATCGCCATCAGGAGACCGGTGTAGTAGGCGAACAGGGCCCAGGGTATCGCCACCCCCTTGAGTCCACCCCAGGCGATGCCGCCGAGCATTGCCAGGAATACGGGCAGGAACACCACCGCGAAGCGTCCGAGCAGCTTGCCCCAGTACCAGGCGCCGAGACCGATGGGCAGTGAGAGCAGGTATTCGTACACCCCCGCTTCGCGGTCACCCGCCACCGAGCGCACGGTGGTGACGAGCACGAACACCGGCAGGATCGCCATCGCAAGCTGGAGGTAGGTGATCATCAGCCGCGACATCCCGGTGAAGCCCATGACCCGGGACTCCGTCACCCCGAAGACGAACAGCAGGGCCACGATGCCGCCGAACACCAGGGTGTAGGCGAAGAACCACTTGGCGCGGAGGGACTCCAGGATGTCGGTGTAGGCCGTGAGCCAGAAGGTTTTCAAGCTGTGATCCGCTCAGGGGGTAGAGGGGTGGTTGCCGTGCAGGTTGTATCGGCGTTCGACGGTGAGGACGTGCGTCCTCGCCGCAGCGAAATCGAGGCCGTTCGGCGCGGGGTCGGATTGGGCCCCCAGGCCGTACTCCATGGGGGTAACCTGTCCGGGAAGGTAAGTGGCCGCGCGGGCATTCAGCCATGTCCCGCTGCGCCAGTCACTGACCCAGACCTCGGTGCGCGGGTCGTCCCGCCAGGGTTGGGCCTCAAGCCAGATGATGGCGCAGCCGAAGTCGTCGAAGGTGAGGACCCGGGAGCGACCCTCCTGGGCGGGTAGCCGTACCTGGGCCGCATGTTGGCGGTCGGAAAGCACCATGCGGCAGCGATCGCAGGTGGTGCGGTCCCACTTCACTTCCACCGGGCCGGTACCGGGATCGCCGCCGCAACCGCCCAGCCCGGCCAGGAGCACGAGCGTGGCTATGCGGCGGCGGAGGCTGGGATGGCGTGGGCCGCGGTAATCGGTGGGAATGGCCAATCCGGCGAGGACTCCCTGGTCCCCTCCCGCTGCGATGTCAGGCGCTCGGCGGTGTCCGCTCATGGGCCCATCACCCGCTCATCGAGGGCCGACCCTGGGGTCGTCTCGGCCTCATCGAGCCGGATGTGCGCGAGCAGGGCGGCGTAGCGCGAGAGCATGCCGAGAAACCGCAGGCGATCCGGACCGGCCACCCAGCCGTCCCAGCTTTGGCCGCCGTCTGTGGTGCGGAAGCCCCAGGGCGTGATGGTGTGGCCGAAGGCCTCGTCCGCCCGGGTGAGGGCTATCCGACAGCGAAGCCGACTGGTGAGCTCCACCAGGTCCGCCACCCGGTCGTCGAGCACCACCACCCCCTGGTCGAGCTCGATGACCCGATTCACCAGGGGTGCCACCTCGTCGAGGCGATGGCTGGAGATGAGCATCGCGGAGGTGCTCTGCCGCTCGGCCAGCAACTGGAAGAAGATGCGGCGGGCCTCGGGGTCGAGGTTGGCCGCGGGCTCGTCCATCACCAGAAGCTCGGTGCTGCGGCCCAGCGCGATGCTGATGAGGAGCTTCTGCTTTTGCCCCCCCGAGAGCTTGACGAAGGGTTGATGGCGAAAA
>JAEHCY010000434.1 GCA_016880695.1 Chromatiaceae bacterium
CAGGGCATCTCCGACATCATCACCGTGCCCGGCCAGATCAACCTCGACTTCGCCGACGTGCGCGCGGTGATGAAGGGCATGGGCGCGGCCGTCATGGGCACCGGCGTCGGCCAGGGCGAGAACCGCGCGGTCGAGGCGGCACAACGCGCCATCTCGAACCCGCTGCTCGAGGACTCCTCGATCGAGGGGGCCAAGGGCATCATCGTGAACATCACCGGCGGGGCCGACCTGTCGCTCTCGGAGGCCTCGGAGGCGACCGCGCTCATCACCAAGGTGGCCGACCCCGACGCCAACGTGATCTACGGCATCGTGACCGACGAGGCGATGGGCGCCGCGGTGAAGGTGACGGTGATCGCCACCGGATTCGGCCGCGGGCCCCGCAAGGCCGTCCCGACCCCGGTGGACCTCGCCAACTACATGAACACCCCCCAGGCCCAGGCCCAGGCCCAGGCCGCGGCATCGGGCGAGGGCTTCTACCGCAAGACGCCGAACGCCAAGGCCGCGGCAGGCGGGAGCCGGTTCGACCTCGACGTGCCGGCCTTCCTCCGCCGAAAGGGCGCCGACGGCGGCGGAGAGTAGCGGAGGTGACGCCGTTCGAGCGCGAGGGTCGCTGCCCGCAGTGTCGGCGGGAGTACCTGATCACGGGAATGGCGCTCCACCCGGGGGCGGAGACGGAGGGGCCCACCCGTTTCCGCTGCGCCTGCGGCGGGTGGGCGGCGGCCTTCGTCCCGGGCAGCGTGAACATGGAACGGCTGGTGGTGACGGAGAAGCCGGGCGCAACGGGCTGACCGGACGGGACCAACGACCATCCAGGGGGTTTGGGGGGCGGGAGCCCCCCATCTGGAAAGAAACTCTCTCAGGCGGCCCGGTCGGTGATTTGGGCGTGATAGCCCAGTTGCTCAAGTCTGGCGACGAGGCGCCTGGCTGCGCTGGCACGATCGTGTCGGGTGAAGTGCTGGCCTCCCAGGTCCCTGTAGGGGGTGCCCTCACGGATCATGTGGTACACGGACGTGAGGAGCGAAGCGGCCACAGCCACGATCGCTTTCTTGGCACCGCGATGCACGCGGAGGCGAAGAAACTGAGCGCGGGGGTAGCTGTCTTTGACCTTGACGGCGGCCCATGCCGCACCGATGAGGAGGGGCTTGACCCACTCGGCTCCTTTCAGGGTGCGGTTGGAGTGAGTCTGGCCGGCGCTCTGATCCAGCCGCGGGCACAGGCGTGCCCAGGAGATCAGATGTCGGTGGGTCTTGAAGGGCGACATGTCCACTCCAATCTCGCCAAGCAACGCGGGGGCATTGATCGCGCCGAATCCATGGACCTTCTTCAGCCGCTCGAGGAGCTCTCGAAAGGGCTGCACCGCCTTATCGATCTCGAGGTCAAGTTCGGCGATCGAAACTTCGACGGTCTCGATGAGGTGCAGGTGAATCCGCAGCAAGCTGCGCTGGTGCGGCGTGAGCCTTCCGCGCAGGGCATCGACGAGCGTGGCGCGTTTGGCGTGCAAGCGTGGGTGCGCCAGATCGGCCAGCTTTTCCGGGTCGGTTTCGCCGCCAATCAGCCCCTTGAGAATGGCTCGCCCGCTCGTGCCGAGCAGATCGCTGATCGGGCCTGTGATCTTCAGGCCGGCCACGTCCAGGATGCGCTGAATGCGCTGCATGTGACGGGCCACTTCGCGGCCGAGCTGCTTGCGGGTGCGCGTCAGCTCTCTCAGCGCCATGATCGGAGCTGGCGGGACGAAGCTACTGCGGATCAGGCCGTGGGCCAGCAGGTCGGCCATCCAGGTTGCATCGTTAACGTCGCTCTTGCGCCCTGGCAGATTGCGGATGTGAACCGGATTGGCCAGTATCAGCTTGAACTGGCCCTCGAGCACCTGCCAGACGGACTTCCAGTAACTGCCCGTGGCTTCCATCACCACGTGAGTGATCCCCTCGCTCAGCAGCCACGACGACAGCGTCAGGATCTGGTTGGTGTTCATGCCGAAAGTCCGGCACTCCCGTCTCACGTTCCCGTCTTCCTGCAGCCGTACTGCCGAGACCAGCACGTCCTTGCCAAGGTCCAGGGCAGCACAGCGCGGATGCAGCACCTGCATCGCGTTACCCTCCTGACACCGGCGCGGGATCCTGCAAACGCGAAGTCTGGAAAACGGGCTCGAGGGTGCGGCAACGCTCGCTGCCAAGTAATGCGGATACCCTCCGCTGGGGTGCAGAACGAACTTGTCGCTGACCCTCGGCACCACTCGCTGGTGCTCTCCGGATCCCCGGTCAGACTCAAAGCCGGGCTCTCAGGCACCAATCTGGGGCCGACCTCACCTGCCGGCGTCCCGAACATTCTCGCCCGTTTCATCCCTGCTGGTCGCTGCCGAAGGCAGCGATGGGCGACTCAAAGAACGCCAGACGAAGCCGTAGGCGTATCGGTGGGCCTGACCACGGCGCAGGATTACGAAGCCGGCTGAGGCTCGCCACTCAGCGAACACCGGTCATCCCGCATCCAGGGGTCCCGCCCACACTCACGACAAGAGGCCCGTTGCCAGCTTTCTCTGAGATGAGGG
>JAEHCY010000435.1 GCA_016880695.1 Chromatiaceae bacterium
ACGCCAGCGCCCGGTCAGGCGACCCGCCGGCCGCACCCGATAGAAAAGCTGCTTCTCTACGCTCAACAAGAGCACCCCGAAGACTCGTAAGCGGCGAACCAAAAGCATCTCAGCCTTGGCCCGAATCAAACGGCGCAGTGTACCGGCCCAGAACAACGCTGTAAATAGCGGATTAATCGACACATTTTTCTGATCGAGGGTGGCAGAGGGTTAACGTGGCTGAATTTTCCTGCGGCTTTGGGTAGGCTAAGGCGCCGATGGACGCACCCCCCTCAACCTTAGGATGCCCGCGATGAGCCCACCCAGCCCCTCCGGAACCTCGCAGCGCGAACGGCTCGCCCAGGAGTTTGCGCAACTGCTTCCCGCGGAGGCGGTGCTCTACCGCGAAGAAGCGCTCCGGCCCTATGAATGCGACGGCCTCTCGGCCTACCGGGAGATGCCGCTCTTGGTGCTCCTGCCCACGGAGGTCAGTGAGGTCCAGGCCGTGCTCCGCCACTGCCAGGGGCAGGGCATTCCGGTAGTGGCCCGCGGAGCCGGGACCGGCCTTTCCGGCGGTGCCCTGCCCCACTCGGACGGCATCCTGCTCAGCCTCACCCGATTCAACCGCATCCTGGATATCGACCCCCTCAACCGCACCGCGCGGGTCCAGCCGGGTGTGCGCAACCTGGCCATCAGCGAGGCCGCCCGCCCCCATGGCCTGTATTACGCACCCGACCCCTCCTCCCAGATCGCCTGCTCCATCGGCGGCAATGTGGCGGAGAATGCCGGCGGGGTGCACTGCCTCAAGTACGGACTCACCGTGCACAACCTGCTTGAGGTCACCTTCCTCACCATCGAGGGTGAGCGGGTGACAGTGGGCAGCGGAGGGCTCGACGCGCCCGGGTTTGACCTGCTGGCCCTGATGACCGGCTCCGAGGGGATGCTCGGGGTGGTGGTCGAGGTGCTGGTCAAGCTCCTCCCAATCCCCCAGGTGGCCAAGGTCGTGCTCGCCGCGTTCGATTCGGTGGAGCAGGCGGGCGATGCCGTCGCCGCCATCATCGCCGCGGGCATCATCCCGGCGGGGCTGGAGATGATGGACCATCTGGCAATCCGCGCGGCGGAGGATTTCGCCCACGCCGGTTACCCCGTGGATGCCGCGGCCATACTGCTGTGCGAGGTCGATGGCAACCCTGCGGAGGCGCTGCAACAGCTCGAACAGGTCGAGACCCTCCTCGCCCAATCCGGCGCCAACGCGATCCGGGTGGCGCGCGACGAGGCCGAGCGCCTGCGTTTCTGGGCCGGGCGCAAGTCCGCGTTCCCGGCGGTGGGCCGGATCTCACCGGACTATTACTGCATGGACGGCACCATCCCGCGTCAGCACCTCTCCCAGGTGCTGGGCCGGATCGCCGAGCTCTCCCGCGAGTACGGGCTGCGCTGCGCCAACGTGTTCCATGCCGGGGATGGCAACCTCCATCCCCTGATCCTCTACGACGCCAACCGCCCTGGCGAGCTGGCCAAGGCGGAGGCATTCGGCGGCCGGATCCTGGAGCTCTGTGTCGCCGTCGGCGGCACCATCACCGGCGAGCACGGTGTAGGTCACGAGAAGATCAACCAGATGTGCGTCCAGTTCACCCCCGCGGAACTCGAAACCTTCCACGCCGTAAAGGCTGCCTTCGACCCCCAGGGCCTGCTCAACCCGGGCAAGGCCATCCCCACCCTGGCCCGCTGCGCCGAGTTCGGTGCCATGCACGTGCATCAAGGCCAGCTAAGATTCCCAGAGCTGGAGCGATTCTGAGGTGACTCCGATGGACCTGACCGCCGAGCTCTGCGATCGCATCCGCGCCGCCCAGGCACAGCACCAACCGCTGGAGCTTCGCGGTGGGGGCAGCAAGCGGTTCTACGGGCGCCCAGCCACGGGCCACCCCCTGGAGCTCGGCGGGCATCGCGGCATCCTGAGCTATCAGCCCACCGAGCTGGTGGTGCGGGCACGCGCCGGCACCCCACTCCCCGAGCTGGAGGCCGCCCTCGCCGAGCGTGGCCAGATGCTGCCCTTCGAGCCTCCCCACTTCGGCGGCGAGCCGACCATCGGCGGTGCCATCGCCAGTGGACTCGCCGGACCACGCCGCCCCTGGGGCGGCGCACCCAGGGATCTGCTGCTCGGGGTGCGCATCCTCGATGGCCGTGGTCAGGTGCTCGGGTTCGGTGGCCAAGTTATGAAGAACGTGGCCGGCTACGACCTCTCGCGGCTGATGGCGGGGGCCATGGGAACCCTCGGCATCCTGCTCGAGGTGTCGGTGAAGGTCCTGCCAAAGCCGCCAGGCGAGACCACCCTTGCGCTCACCACCGATCCCCGCCAGGCGCTCGCCTTGATGGGTACCCTGCAGCGTCAGCCCCTCAGCCTTTCGGGGCTCTGTTTCGCCGAGGGGCGCCTCCATGTCCGCGCCAGCGACACCAGCCTCGATCAGGTTCGCGCAGTCCTCGGTCCCGCCGCGACCGAGGAGGACCCGGATTTCTGGCGCCGGCTGCGCGACCAGACGCTCGACTTTTTCACCAGGACCGATACCCTGTGGCGCGCTTCGGTGCCCGCGGCCACGGCGCCGCTCGCTGCGGACGGCGACGAGATCCTCGACTGGGGTGGCGCCCAACGCTGGCTCCGGGGTGTGGGGTCCCGCGAGAACCTTCGCCAAGCCGTGCAAGCGGTGGGGGGCCACGCGATGATGTTTCGCGGACCCGATCGGGACCAGGCACTGCACCCGCTGGGGCCTGCGCTAGCGGGGTTGCACCAGCGGATCAAGGCGGTGTTCGATCCCGAGCGCATCCTCAATCCGGGCCGACTGTATCCCGGCCTCTAACATCGACCGATTGGGGTCCAACACAGCGCGCGCAATACAGGCCTGCCACCGCGCGGGACCCCCGTCGTTGGCCGTTCACCGGGGCCTGCGGCGGCGCACCGCGCACTCCCGGCAGCCGCAATCTTGCAGGCAATTGGCGGTGGTGCCATCACGACAGAGGAGATATCCAGGGTGGAGCAGAGAGAGGTTGAGGTTGCCATCATCGGCGCCGGTAGTGCCGGGCTATACGCCCTGAGCCAGGTCCGCCGTAGCGGCAAGAGCTTCGTGCTGATCAACGGCGGGCCGACAGGCACTACCTGCGCGCGGGTCGGCTGCATGCCCTCCAAGGCCCTGATCCAGGTGGCGGAGGACTATCACCGCCGCTCCACCCTGGGCCGCTATGGCGTCGATGGTCATGAGGAGCTCAGCCTCGAGCTACCCGAGGCGCTGGGATATGTGCAGGACCTCCGGGACACCTTCGTCGACCGCGTTGTCTCCAACAGCACCGACCAGATGGGCGACGAATTCATCGCCGGATACGCCCGATTTCTCGGACCGGATTCCCTGGAAGTGGAGGGACGCCTGCGCATCCGCGCGCGCCGGATCATCATCGCCACCGGCTCCCGCCCCATCGTCCCCGAGCCCTGGCGGCGCTTCGGCGAGCGTATCCTCACCACCGACACCCTGTTCGAGCAAGAGGATCTGCCCCGCTCCCTGGCCGTCATCGGGCTGGGGACCATTGGACTGGAGCTCGGCCAGTCCCTGCACCGTCTGGGGATCGAGGTCAGCGGGTTAGACCAGCTCGCGACCATCGGCGGCATCCAGGATCCAGAGGTCGCCAAGAGCGCGCTGGGGATCTTCGCCAGGGAGTTTCCCCTGTTCCTCGGCCAACCCGCGGAGATCAGCGATAAGGGGGATCAGCTTCAGGTGTCCGCCGGCGATCGGGTGGTGCGGGTCGAACGGGTACTCTGCTGCATCGGCCGGCGGCCCAACCTCGACCGCCTGGGACTCGAGAATCGGCCCGTTGCACTCGACGAGCGAGGCATCCCCCGCTTCAACCCCCATACGATGCAGATTGGCGCGCTTCCCATATTCATCGCCGGGGACGCCACCGGCGAGCGGCCCCTGTTGCACGAGGCCGCCGATGAAGGACGCATCGCCGGCTACAACGCCACCCGTGACGAGAGCACCGCCTTCCGGCGCAAGGTCCCGCTGCTCATCAATTTCTCCGACCCCAACATCTGCGCGGTGGGCGAACGTTGGAATGCGCTCGACCCCGAGCGCACCGCCGTGGGCCAGGTCAACTTCGCTCCCGTGGGACGAGCGCTGATCATGGGCAAGAATCGCGGCATCCTGCGGCTGTACGCAGAGCACCAAAGCGGCCGACTCCTCGGCGCCGAGATGGTTGCCCCCAAGGGCGAGAACCTGGCGCACCTGATCGGCTGGTCGATCGAGCAGAGACTCACTGTCGGGCAGATGCTGCGGTTGCCCTTCTATCACCCGGTGATCGAGGAGGCGCTCCAGGCCGCCCT
>JAEHCY010000436.1 GCA_016880695.1 Chromatiaceae bacterium
CACATCACCTCCGCCATGGGGGCGGCCAACATCGGCTGGTACGGCACCGCCATGCTCTGCTATGTCACGCCGAAAGAACATTTGGGTCTGCCCAACAAGCAAGACGTGCGCGACGGCATCATCGCCTACAAGATCGCCGCCCACGGCGCCGACCTGGCCAAGGGCCTGCCCGGTGCCCAGGTGCGCGACAACGCACTCTCAAAGGCCCGCTTCGAGTTCCGCTGGGACGACCAGTTCAACCTCTCCCTCGATCCCGAGCGCGCCCGCGAATACCACGACCAGACCCTGCCCCATGATGCCCACAAGGTGGCCCACTTCTGCTCCATGTGCGGCCCCCATTTCTGCTCCATGCGCATCACCCAGGACGTGCGCGACTATGCCCAGGCCCACCGCATCGAACGGGCCGAGGACGCTATCGCCCTGGGAATGCGGGAGAAGGCCGCGGAGTTCGTTAAGGAGGGGGCGGAGATCTATCGGGAGGTTTAAGTGCCCGCGCCCGGTGCTACGGGGTTGCACCCAACAAGGCGCGCATGAGAGGCAAAAAATCACCATCGAAAGAACCTTGGCGGTTACCTGGCGTACCCCGGTCGGCAGTAAAGGCGTTGTCGTAGGCGAGGGCAGCCGAGCAGACGCTGCGCGATCTGCGGCCGGCGCTGTGTTTTCGCATCGAGAACCTTCGGCTTGGAGGGATCGGAGCCCGAACACCCCGTACTCGATGCCTTCATTGCCGAGGCCGCTTGAACCCTGCCGAAGCTCCCCGTCGATGTGGCAAAGGCCCGGTGGCTGGGGGCCGTTTGCGGCGGGATTCGAGGCTGTGCGGCAGCGTGAGCACATCGCCATGCGGCGCTTGAGCCCCGACGGTTTGGTAACGCCGCGCACCCTGCCGAACCACCCGCGCGTCAAGGCGTCCGCCCTCCCCACCATTTGTCGGTAAGCCGACATCGAGCAGCACGACCACATCGCCGCCCGGCAGCAACGCTGAAACCTTGGCCTCCCCAACCATAGAGGGCGTGCGCGACGAGGCCGAAGCCCACCACTCAGCTAGACGATTGAGACCCTTGACCTAGTCCCTGCCGAAATGGCCGGATCTCGGCCTGCGGTTGATGCTCTTGCCCGCATCTGGGTGGAGCAGAAGCAGGGGCTGCAGCAGGAGTATCCGGGGCGACTCAGCCTCGCCCAATGCCTGTGGCGAAGCGGGAGTTGGAAGCGACCTCGGCGTTTTTGCCCCGGCGTTTTCACTCGGTCGAAAGCAAGTCTCACTTGGATTGCGCAGCTACCAGACCTAAGAGAGCGCTGTTCCCGTTGCTTGCTGTTTCCGGGCAAAGCATCTAGTGTGAGGCTATGTCACTCCCCGTGGGTTGGCGTAACCCTTCGAAAACCGACGACACCTAGAGGAGATTGAGGATGAATAAGAAGCTTCTGGGCCTGGCCGCGTTCTGCATGATGGGCCTGTCCGCCGGCGCGTGGGCGGCCGATGCCGCGACCGCCGACGAAGTGATCGGCAAGGTGAAGGAAGCATCCGCCGCCGTCAAGGCGGGGGGTGACGCCTCGCTGGCCGACTTCAACGATCCCAAAGGCAAGTGGGCCTGGAAGGATAGCTATGTGTTCGTGCTCGACTGCACGGCAGGCGTGGTAGCGGCTCACCCGAATGAAAAGGTCAGGGCCATGAAGGTGGCGGATCTCAAGGCCAAGAATGGAAAGGACCTCGGGCCGGCGCTCTGCGCGGCCGCCGCCAAGGGTCCCAACGGCGGCTGGGTTGAGTATATGTGGACGAAGCCGGGCGCCGAGGGGAACTTCCGCAAGGTCAGCTACATGCTGCCCGCTGGCAAGTACAGGGTTGGCGCCGGCGTCTATGGCGACACACCGGTTGCGGCGTTGGAGGCCAAGACCAAGTAGTGCGCCCTGGGGTCGGAACAACCCCTCTCGCAGTCGGGACGAGCGTGATCGGTGGACTCCGACCCCACGTAGTTACTTCCCCTATCCGCAATTCCGGGAGATCAGAATGGACACCAGCAATGCCCTGTTTGGCCGAATGCAGATGCAGCAATACTCCATCAACAACCTCATTCAATGGGGGGATCACCTGTCCGTTGAGCATCCCGTGATCGACGGCCAGCACAAGGTGATATTCGACCTGGGCACGAAGGTCTACGAGACCTGGCATAGCGGTGGGGGCGTCAATGCTCTGCGCCCGGCGATGGACAAGCTCGCGCACCTCCTCCCCGCCCACTTCGCCTACGAGGAGCGGTTGCTCGCGGAGATCGGCTATGCGGACCTCGATCAACATGTCGCCGAGCACCGCAGCATGCTCGATGAGCTGGCATCGGTGCAGAAAAGGTTCCAGAAATTCAGGGATGACCGCGTTTCCCGCGGGGGCTCGTTGCTCGCCCCGGGCTGGTCCATCATGCAGCTCATTCTCGGGTTCACCCTCGGGCATGTCATGAGCAGTGACATGAGTTACTGCCGGAGTCTCATCGCCAGCCGTACCGGGGCGCTGCCACCGGCGTGAAACCTCCCGGCCCGGCGTTGCCCAAGGCACCCTGGCCAGCCTAATAGCATCGATCGCTGCCTGACCCACGCCATCGGATGATGCTCGGCGGCGGCTAAGCAACGGGTAGATCCGAGGGCATTGGCCCAGGCTCCTCAGTCCCCGTTTGGCCCGGCCCCAAGGGCTTTGCAACACCTGGTTCGGGATACGCCGTGAAGGCGATGCGCTCCCGCGCAGTGAGTGCCACAGCCAGCCGG
>JAEHCY010000437.1 GCA_016880695.1 Chromatiaceae bacterium
AGAAGCGCTGTAGCTCCCGTTGGACCTGGTCGGCGTCGCTTGGGCCGATGCGCTGCCAATCCACCCCCTCGACCCGCTTGAAGCCACCGCGGGTGCCGTAGGCGAAGATCTTGTACTCGGGCGAGTCGCAGCGAAGACCCTGGAAGGAGACGTTCTCCGAACCGGTCTTCGAGCGCGCCACCAGGGTGTAGCGCACCACCTTGTCGCTGCCGATGCTCAGATGGGTGGCGTCGATGAGATAGCTGAAACGGGCGCCGGGGGCATCGAGGCGGATCTCGACGAGGTCGGATTCCTTGGGGGGGGGCGGTAGCTCGCTTCCGCCTTCCTTCCAATACTCAGGCTCCACGATGTCGTCTCGCTGGTAGCGACCCTCGTCGATGAAGGGGCGCTCTTTTTCGCCGGAGGCAAGGGCTGGGAGTACTAGGAGGAGCAGGGGGAGCCAGGGTTTCAGCATCGGGGCGGGCCGATCGGCAAGGGAAAACGCCCCGAAGCTTATCAGAAAAAGCGCCGTGCGATGAGGAAGGTGGCCGCCGCGCCGGCGGCGAGAAAGAGCCCGGTGGCGATACCGGCGTAGAGCCGGTGGTGCCGCGCCAGCTCCCGCTGCGGCAGGCTGGAGAGCAGGAAGGGTTTGCGGCGGTCGGCGTCTTTGCGCAGGCGGTGCAGAACCCGTTCGGGAAGTGCGTTGGCGTAGTCTTGGTTGACTTGAGCCGCGGCGGACTGCCGGACCCGTTCCCATTCCTCTGGGTCGATCTCACCGTCGCGGTTGCTATCGAAGCGGGCCAGGAGCCCGGCGCGGTCCTGCTTCCAGGTTACCAGGCGCTGCCGCAACAGCTCATGGCGCTCGCGCGCCTGCTCGGCATCACCCAGGGTGTTGAAATCCCCGATGGCGTAGAGCCGGTCGCCGGGGTAGATGCGCTCCTCGCTGTAGCGGTAGCGGCTGGAGACGTCCGCCTGGGCATGGATCGCGGCCCGCCGCACCCAGGCCGAGCTTGGGGCCACCGGTATCCGCGGGGGGTTGGTCTCCTCCGGGAAGCGGTTCCAGCCGTACCAGAGGCTTCGGTCTGTGGGGGTGACCTCGGCGCCGCGGGGGTCCACCAGGCAGCGCTCGGTGCCGTCATCGAGCACGAAGGGGAGCGGGCTCTCGCCCTGCTCGAGGGTCTCCCAGTCCTTTTGCCCGCGGCGCTCGATCTTGAAGCGGTACCAGCAGCAGGGGCTGCCGGTGAGGGGGGAGCGCAGGGGCTCGCCGTTGTGCGGGGCGACCTTGCCCACCAGCTCCACGTAGCCCTGGGGGGCCGAGCGGATGCGGGCCGTGGGGGTGTCTTCCACCAGACGTGCCCGCCGCAGGTGGTTGAAGGCGAAATACAAGGACCCGACCGCCAGCAGCGAGGAGGCAACGGCGAGAAATCCGAAGTCGCCGGCATCGAGCAGGCGCACGTCCATGGGTGCGGGCAGGAGCCCCTAGCCGAACAGGGCTTTGAGGTCCACGTCCTTTTTCTCTTCCTCGCTGAATCGCAGCAGGGTGGCGGCGCGGAAGCCGAGCGCGCGGGCAATGAGGACATCGGGGAACTGCTCGATGCGGACGTTATTGTTGTTCACCGAGTCGTTATAGAGCTCACGGCGGTCGGCGATGCCATCCTCCAGGCCCGAGATGCGGGTCTGGAGGTGCTGGAAGTTCTGATTGGCCTTGAGGTCTGGGTAGGCCTCCGCCAGGGCGAACAGTTGTCCCAGCCCCAGGCGCAGGGCCCCTTCCGCTGGGCCCAGGGCGGCCACGTCGCCGCGCTCGCGGGCGCCGAACACCGCCGAGCGGGCACGCATGACCCGCTCGAGGGTGTCGCGCTCGTAGCCCATGTACTGCTTGCAGGTCTCCACCAGCTTGGGCAGCTCGTCATGCCGCTGCTTGAGCAGGACGTCGATGTTGGCCCAGGCCTTGGAGACGCCGTGCTTGAGGTTGACCAGGTTGTTGTAGATCACGACCCCATAGATCAGGCCTAGCAGGATGGCCCCGAGGACCAGGAACATGAAGATCTCCATACGTCCCTCCGTTAGCAGACTGTCAGCAAGCGGCAGTATAACCAAGGGTGCCTCGACGGGATGGTTTCAGCCGCGGGAGG
>JAEHCY010000438.1 GCA_016880695.1 Chromatiaceae bacterium
CTCGAGTTGCCCCGAGGCGTCGGCGGCTAGCCCGAGCAGGCTGCCATCACCTCCGGCGCCCAATGGTGCCGGAAAGCCGGCGCCGCGAAGCGCGATACCGCCGGCGCGGGCTGCCGTTCGTGGCCCGCTGCTGCGTGTCGTGTTGCTGGTCTTGCTTTCGTTTGCCATGGTGACCTCCGTGGGGTGATGTCGCGGGAAAGGACTGCGGCGAAGCTTGTCTTATCCTGCCGCAGGTTCGATGGCCCAGGCCAGCGCGTAACGCTGGGGTCCGTCCATCACGTTGAAACCGCTGATGCGGAGAACATAGTGGCCGGCTGTCAGGGTCGGCAGGTCAATGCACTCGACCGGGTTGCAGCGGTCCGGCGTCATCGATGGCGCGAGGCCGGCAATGCCGCCGAGGGCGATGGCCTGACCGCCGGCATCGAGGAGGCTGAGATCGAGATCATTGATCAGGCGTTCGCCGGGCGGATCGTACCAGCACAAGACGACGCGCAGATGGCTGTTGGCCTTCAGGCGCAAAGCGATATCGCGGTGCTGGCCGGTCTCCAGGCGCTGACTTGCTGCATCGCGCAGGTTGACTCGCCAGCCGGCTCGCGCATTGATCGACGGGGGCAGTCCGCGGGCGACGTCGAGACGGCCGAACCCGGCTTCCCAGACGCTGGCCTGACCGCCTGTCCGCGCCCGCACGGGGATGCAGGCAAGCAGGGCGAGCGCCTTGAGGGCGGCGCCGGTCGGGGTGCGCCGGGACTTCTTCCATTCCCGCCGCCAGGCCTGGCGGAGCAGGGCCAGAGCGCCAGTGACCAGCGGTGCTGCCATCGAGGTGCCACCGTCGTACATATAGAGGGGCAGCGGATCGGCCAGTCCCCAGCCCTGATAGGTGGTTGACCGCGACCGGGCGGATACCAGATTGGTACCCGGCGCGCAGAGATCAGGCTTGGCGCGTCCATCGCGCGTCGGACCGCAGGAACTCATCGGGGCGATGCGATCGGCTTCGCCGGAGACTGGGTCGTTACGGTCAGCCAGAGCGGGCCAGCGCCGGGCACCCGGATCCAGTTGGCCCCAAGTGGCACGGGAACCCCTGCCAACCAGGGGGCCTTCGCAAGCGCCGACGGCCAGCGTGTTTTTGGCGCAGGCCGGGGCGTAGAGCGAACCGCTATCGATGTGGCGATTGCCATCCCGGTCGACGCCGTCATTGCCGGCGGCACACACGACCACCGCCAGGGGGAATTCCCGAAGATAGAGATCGGTCTCAAAGCAGTCGTCGTTATAGGCGCCCTGGGTGGGGTCGCCCCAACTCAGGTTGTGCAGGGTGGCGCCATGGGCCTCACCGGCACGATAGAGGTCGCGCAGATCCACCGGCCGGCCGGCAAGGTAGTAGCCCGAAGGCAGTCGGGCAGCGGCGGCAGGCAAGACGTCGACTTTCTGCTCCAGGGCGAGAAAGACAAGTTCGGCGGCGGGAGCCAGACCGCCATGCAGGCCGCGACTGGCAACCCCCGAACCGAGGGCGAGGCCGGCGACATGGGTGCCGTGGCCGCTGGCGCGATCAGCTGCATCGTCGGTGCGAGCGTTGGCAAAACCTGCCCAGGTCGGGTTCATGGGCAAGGAGATCAGGGCTCTTAGCCGACCGCTGAAATCCGGGTGCATGCCCGAGGTCGGGTCGCCGCTGTCGAGACCGGTATCCGCAACGGAGATCACTTCCCCCTCACCAGCGAGTCCCCAAGGATTGGGAAATGTTGCCGGGACGCCAAGGCTGACCCGTAGTTCAGCGGCTGAGAGCAAGGTGGGAAGGCGGGCCACATCGGCAAGCTTGACGCCTGGCAGAGCTCGCAACCCATCCGGATTGCCAGAAAAAACAACCCTTAGCTTGGTGGTCCCGGCATGGAGAACCTGGATTCCCTTGGCTTTCAGCAGACGTTGAACACGCCTGGTCCCCGGGCGGTCGAAACAAACAATGTCCACCAGGTTGTCTGGCAGAACGCTGTGATGAACGGACTGGCCTGCAGTTCCAAAACGCTGGCACAGCGCTTCGGTGTAGTCGCATCCCCCCAACACAAAACCCAGGGATCCGAGCATCGACGGGGATTTGGCGTAGCCAGGAGGGAGGTCGACACACACCCCGCAAGGCGGACACCAGAAGCGAATTGCGAAGCCAGCGGCGTTGAGGAGCTTTCTCCATTCCGGTTGCACAGGCCCGGCCAAACGCAACACAGCGCGCGGCGTGCGGCCTGGCGGCCAAGCGCCGACGGGTAGTGGCAGCGCATTGCCATTGACCCATACGGTACATTCCGAAGCAGATTGGGTTTGACTCACTGGCTCCTTCCTTGACGGTTGGTGTGAAACCCAACGGGTTAGC
>JAEHCY010000439.1 GCA_016880695.1 Chromatiaceae bacterium
CCTGGGAGGGTGCGGTGCCGGTGGATCTCCAGGTGACGGCGGAGATCCGCCGATTCGATGCGGGGGTCTCCGGTGAGGTTCAGTTGGATGCGCTCTGGACGGTGCTTCAGGGGGACGGGCGGCGTCTTCTCTACATGACCCAGTCCTCGGTATCCGTGGCGGCCTTGGGGGCCGATTTCGACGCCATTGCCCAGGCGCAGAGCGCGGCGCTCGGTGAGCTGAGCCAGGCCATCGCCCGCGAGCTCTCGCGACTGCACCACCGCGCCCCCAGCCGCTGATACGCGGGCGGGCTCGTCGCGCCGTCCCCGCTGCGAGGTCGTTGGATGCGGCACTGGGCAGGGCGGATCGGCTTTTGGGGGTGGGCGGTGCTGCTCGCTTCGTCTCTTCTTGGCTGCACCACCCCGCGGCTGCAGGAATCGGGCGGTACGCTTGGCGCGCCCCGGCTCGGCGACACCGAGGCGATCATGGAAGATGGCTACCGCTTGCCCCTTCACCTCTGGGAGCCGCCTGGAGCGGTGGCGGCGGTTGCCGTTGGCCTCCACGGCTTCAATGACTATCACAACGCCTTTGCCGATGTGGGCCCCTTTCTGGCCCGGCGCGGTATCGCCCTGCTGGCCTATGACCAACGCGGGTTCGGCTCCAGCGAGCAGAGGGGCATCTGGCCGGGGAGCGATCGTCTGGTCTCTGACCTGCGCACCCTGGTCGGGCTACTGGGTGGTCGCTATCCCGATGTGCCGCTCTACGTCATCGGCGAGAGTATGGGCGGCGCGGTGGCCCTGGTGATGCTCACGCAGCACGGAGCGCCGCCGATCGAGGGCCTCGTGCTGATCGCCCCGGCGGTCTGGGGCCGCGCCCAGATGAACCCGGTGCAGCAGGGGGTGCTGTGGCTGCTCGCCCACACACTGCCTGGATTGGAGGTGACGGGCCGGGGACTGGGGATTCGGCCCTCGGACAACCGCGAGATGCTTGGGCGCTTCAGCCGCGATCCCCTGGTCATCAAGGACACCCGCATCGATGCCCTGTGGGGCGTCACCCTGCTGATGGATGAGGCCCTCGCCTCCGGTGCCCGCTTGCAGGCCCCAACCCTGCTCCTCTATGGCGAGCAGGACCAGATCATCCCCAAGCGGTCGTTTTGCGGTTTTGCCGAGGGTTTACCCCGATACCCCGGGGGTCCCTGGCGCATCGCCCTCTATCCCCAGGGCTACCACATGCTCACCCGGGACCTACAGGCCCAGGCCGTGCTGCAGGACATTGGCTCCTGGGTGCTCAATCCGGGACAAGACCTGCCCTCGGGCGCCGAGTTGCCGGCCGGGGGTGAGCCCCTCGATCCGCTCTGCGCAGCGGGTCGGGGCTGATCCTGGCCGGGGGGGAAGCCCCCTGGCGGGTCGCGGGGTGAGGAATGCTTGTGTGCAGGCGGGGGTGATGGTGCGCGAGCGCGGGCGGGGGCACCCCCGCTGTAGGTGAATCGGTCCAGATCCATCCCGAGAACAGCGGGCGGTAACGCCGAGAACCGTAGAATCTGGATCTCGCGGTTGGATCTGCTTGGTCTCCTTCGACCTCGGTTCGGGGCAGGAACCCGATGCGGCAGATCTGCGGGCTCCTCGGGGCGATCCCTCGATAGGCGCCGAGCACCTAATCGGGACCAACGGGAGCTTCACCCGTTCGGCGACGCAGGGTTCGCGTCAAGATGCCTAGCGCGGCAAGGCCGATCGAGGCCCCACCCTGCGCCTGGTCGAAGCGGACATCCATTCGCAACGGCCAAATCTGGGTAGAGGGCCGTGAAAAGCGGCCAACCGGCAGGTGGGGCAATGAACCGCATCTACAGGGGTGTTTGTCGGGGCCAGGAAGCGTGCGTTGGTGCGTCCGAACCTCAGTCAGGACGTTCATCAAACGGCTAATCAAGTTTCATGATACCGTCATATTGAGACCTTATAGTAAACCAACTCGGTCGTAGGCAGTCGTCGATCCGAGGCGGCCGAGCCGATCCACAGTGACAAACCGTAGCAACCAAGAGGAGCCTGATATGCACACGATCTTCACCCGCCTCCAGAACAGTGGTCGCGACCACGCCTTCCCCATGTTGGCCTCCGGTATGGCCGCCGTGGTCCTGTTCGTTGTCGCCGTCTCCGTAGTCGGTTATGACAACGCTACCAAGGACCGGGGTTTCTCTCTGAAGGGTGGCGTGGCCATGGAAACGACGGAACAGAGTCTTTCCACCACCGCGGCCGGCAAGTGAAGGATGCATCGCTAAGATGGTCACGCTAGCCGCCTGATCCACCCTCAGAGATCCGCGTTCTCCCACGGCCGCCAGCTAGAAACTGGCGGTTTTTTTGTCTTCAGCCCACCCCCAAGTTGGCCCGTCTTCGGCTATTCCGAAGCCGGACGGGGTTTGAGACCCCATCCAGAACGTTTTCGGCCTCGCAGGTCGTACCAGGAACGCGGCGAGCCAGCGAAAAAATGTTCTGGATAGGCGTATGTCGGCGTCCGGCGGGGGCCATCACCGGCCTTTAGCAGAATCTCGGCTCCGTCGGGTTCTGCTTCGCTATCCCGTTGGGCCCTGCGGGTGCATCTCAACCCCTACAGGGGTCCTGGGGACCGGAGGTTGCGGGCCACGAATGGCACTGACGGCCCTCGCCCCGCCAGGGGCAGCGAAGTGCCTTGAGCGATCGGGCAACGCGTGCTAGGGTCCGCGCTCTCCAGGGCACCCATCTAGGCCTAAGGAAATACCCATGACCCCCGAAGAATTCCGCCGTTACGGCCACCAGATCGTCGATTTCGTCGCCGACTACCGCACCCGCATTGCCCAGCACCCGGTGATGTCACCGGTGGAACCGGGCGCGATCAAGGCACAGCTTCCGCGCGTGCCGCCCGAGGAGGCGGAGGCGTTCGATGCCGTCCTGCGCGATGTCGAGCAGGTACTGCTGCCCGGC
>JAEHCY010000440.1 GCA_016880695.1 Chromatiaceae bacterium
TTCCCGCTCCCGATCCAGGTCAGGGGCTCTACTCTAGAGTGCCTGAGGTGCCCTAGCCAGCCCTGGCCAGGAAGGTTATCCGCGGTGGGTCCGGAATCGCTCGCTCTACGACCCGCTCGCCATTTACGCCGATCAAGCCGATCCGGTCCCCAGATGCGACCCCCTCAGTGGGGAAACGATGTGGGACGGTGCGGAAGGCTCAACCCTCCTCGGTCTTTTTCTCCCGCGAGCCGTATTGGGACATCGCACCCCGCATCAGCTTCTGGAAAACGTCCCAGGATGCCGCCGTGGTTGCGAGGTAGGGTTGGAACAGTTGCGCCGGGTCATATCCCGCGACACCCTCTTTCATCTTCGAGCGCATCTCATCCATGAGTTCCTGCTGGAAGGACTCCACGTCGGGCAGCCCCATCAGCTTGCGCATCTCCTCTGGGCTGATATCGATATTGACGGTGATGTTCATCGGGGCCTCCGCTGGTGGTGATGAAAGCAGCATAGCAGAAGGCGCGGACCACACCAGCTTCGCCGCAGAGGCAGTAGAGAAATCGTCACAAACGGCCCGAGCACGAAGCGGCCCGCAGCCAGTACCCGACACACATCCTGAAGATCGGCGAAGGGCCGAGCGAGGACGGAACACTCTGGATTGGGTCGGTCAGTGGATCAATTCGCAATCGCTCAGTGCCGCCGGGGCTTTGGCACCACCGCCTGGGGATCGGGCTCCTCCACCCCGATGCCGCGGCGAATTCGCCGCCCGAGCAGGGCACAGGCCTTGTCGAAGGCACCCTCGGCCTCCCGCGCGCACCACTCCCACTCCATCGGCGAGGCGTTGGCCGGGATCTGCCAATGGCCGGTCACGATGACCTCACCGAGGCGGACCTCCACCGTCCAGTCGTGCCAGAGATCCTCATCATCACCGTCCTCGACGAACTCCTGCTCCGCCAGCCGACAGTAGTTGCCGGTGCCCTCATCGAGGGTGGAGAGGTCGGAGAGCACCAGGCTGCGATCCACGCAGCTCGACCAAGCGGTATGAACCGAGTTGGCGGTAGCGAAGAGGGCGTGGATGAGTCCGGCGGGGGTGATTTTAAGCTCGAGCTGGATATCCCAGTCGGGCTCGTTGCTATCGTCGGTTGGTTTCATACGCTGTGCGGAGTCCAAGCGACCCGGCGGCTGCCGGGAGAAGAGCGACATTCGTCAAACCGATAGGGGTTGCAGCCCCGCTCGCAGGCAGAGTCTGGCGTTGATCACCTGAGCCTCGCCTCCGGATGGGCCCCATAGTCTACCAGGTCCATCCTCCCCGGTCCCCGCTTGTGTCGCCCTGGCCGAATCACCATTGTTACGGAAGAGTGACTGATATAGCAGGTCGACCGTCCGATGAGAGTCGCTATCTTCTCCGACGTTCAGGGAAATCTACCGGCCCTCCAGGTCACCGTAGAGGACATCGAGGCCTGGGGAGCAGACCTCACGGTGAGCAACGGCGACCTCATCAACCGGGGTCCCAACAGCCTCGGTTGCCTGGATCTCTTCGAGCGTCTGCGCGCCGACTTGGGCTGGCTCCCCCTGCGCGGGAACCACGAGGATTTTGTGCTGCGTTGCGCCCACCAGCCACCGGATAACCCGATCGATGCGGACCTGCGTCGATTCGCTGACTGGACTTGCCAGCAGCTCCAGGACCGGGTCGGCGCCACGGCCACCTGGGCCGATCACCTCTGCCTCCACGCGCCGGCGGCCGACTCCTGGGTGCATGCCACTCACGGCACCCTGCTTGGCAACCGCGACGGCATCTCCCAAAGCGTCCCCGATGAGCAACTCACGGCCCGGCTCCCCGAGGGGGTGGCGGTGTTCGTCACGGCGCACACCCACAAGCCGCTCGAGCGCCACTTCAAAGGCACCCGTATCCTCAACGTGGGATCGGTCGGGTCCCCGTTCGACGGTGATATCCGCGCCAGCTACGGACAGCTCGAATTCCGAAAGGGTGCCTGGCACACCCGTATCGTGCGGCTCGACTACGACCGCCAGCAGACGGAGGGGGAGTTTCGACGCTCCGGCTTCCTGGACCAGGGGGGTCCGCTGGCCAAGCTGATCCATCGGGAATGGCGTGATGCCCTACCCTTGATGCCCCACTGGCACCGAGAATACGGAAGTGCCGTGCTCAGGGGACAAATCAGCCTGGAGTGGGCCGTGCGGGAGTTCCTGCAGGGGCTCTGAAGATCCCTGCGGCGATTCAGCGCTCCATCAACCGCGGGAAAAGCACGGCGAAATTGCAGGGCGGGGTGCGGATATCGAGCTGCGGCCGCAGGATCTTCTCCCAGGCGGTACGGCAGGCCCCAGTGGAGCCCGGCAGGCAGAAGATGAAGGTGCCATTGGCCATGCCGGCCACACACCGTGACTGAATGGTGGATGCGCCGATCTCCCCGAACGAGAGCTGGCGGAACAGCTCACCAAAGCCCTCGATGGGCTTGTCGAATAGGGGCCGCACCGCCTCTGGGGTGCTGTCGCGCCCCGTGACACCGGTGCCCCCGGTCGAAAGCACCACCTCGACGTCGGGGGCCGCAATCCAGGCTGAGAAAACCGCTCGCATCCGGTAGACGTCATCCGTCACCAGGCGCCGCTCTACCAGCTCATGGCCGGCCGCTGCCACTGCCTGTGCCAAGTAACCGCCCGATTTGTCATCATCGAAGGTGCGGGTGTCCGATACGGTCAGGACCGCGACCTTCAGGGGTCGAAAGCTAGCATCCTCAAGCGCCCCGTGCTGCATGGGTGGGAGTCCTCATATCAGGTTTGCCGAAACGTCCTTCACCCGCGTTATTGGCGGCGCGGGCTCAGGGGAAGCATGCTGCAAAGCCTCCGAGAGGCGCAAGCGCTGCGGAGGCTCTCGAAAAACACCCGGTCGGCGTGCGCGACCGGGTGAAGGAGGGAGATGTGACAGGGCAGCCAAGTGTGCCCGCTGGTTTATAAGCATGTCCCATGCCATCAGAGAACGGCCGAAACACTAACCGACCAATCCCTCCTTACCTTAGTTCCCTCTGCCCGAGCCCCAAGTTGGTGCTCGGGCGATACCTCTTGGTGCAGGCACCGCGGGATCGCCGCGCCCTCGCGCACTGGCCGCGGTCGCGAAGCGCTCAGATCAAGCGGCGGACTGCTGCAGGGCCCGGATGCGGTCCTCCAGCGGCGGATGGCTCATGAACAGGTGGCCAAAACGCGATGCACGGCCTTCGATGCCAAAGGCGGCCAACTGGTCGGGAAGATGACTTTCCTCCTGTACCTGACGCAGCCGCTCCAGGGCGGCGATCATGCCCGAGCGCCCCGCAAGCCGAGCACCCCCCAGGTCCGCTCGATACTCCCGCTGGCGGCTAAACCAGGCAACGATGATACTGGCCAGGATACCGAGCACGATCTCGGCGACGATGGTGGAGATGAAGTAACCCACGCCCTGCCCTTGTTCGTTGCGCAGCACCACCCGATCGACCACATGCCCAATCACCCGAGCCAGAAACACCACGAAGGTGTTCACGACACCCTGGATCAGGGCCATGGTCACCATGTCGCCGTTGGCCACATGGCTGACCTCGTGCCCCAGCACGGCCTCGATCTCGCGGCGGTCCATTTGGCGCAAGAGCCCGGTACTGACCGCCACCAGGGCGTTGTTCCGCGAGGGTCCGGTGGCGAAGGCATTCGGCTCGGGGCTTTCGAAAACGGCCACCTCGGGCATGGCAATGCCGGCCGCCTGGGCCTGCTGGCGGACCGTCTGCACCAGCCACTGCTCGGTGGCCGTCACCGGCTGCTCGATGACCTGCGCGCCCATCATCTGTTTCGCGGACCACTTCGAGATGGCCAGCGAGAAGAAGGCGCCACCAAAGCCCACCACGGCGGCAAAAATCAGCAGGGCGTTGAAATTCAGCCCCCCCTGGGCGTCGAGAATGCGGTCCACGCCGAGCAAGCGTAGCGTGATGTTGAGCAGGACGATGACCGCAAGGTTGGTCGCAATGAAAAGAAGGATGCGTTTCACGGCTCTTGTTTCCCAA
>JAEHCY010000441.1 GCA_016880695.1 Chromatiaceae bacterium
CCCGAATGTGTGGGGCTGGCTCGCGGACCGCTCGGGTCGGCGACTGCCCATCGTGCGGCTGGCCTCTGGGCTTGCCACTCTGATCTTCGGCGGCATCTTCATCGTGCAGGGATTCTGGTGGGTCACCCTGGTGATGGCCCTGTTCAGCTTCTTCTGGAATGCCTCGCTGCCCCAGGTCGAGGCCGCCACCTTCAACCACCTGGGGCTGCGTATTGGCCGTTACGCCAAGATCCGGCTGTGGGGCTCCATCGGCTTCGTGGTCAGTGTCGCGGCACTGGGACCTCTGGTCGAGGCCCTGGGGACGGGCCTGGTGCCCAAGACGGTGCTCGCGCTTTTTCTGGCCATGTGGATCAGCAGCCTGGTGTTTCCAGAGGGCCCTTCGCATCCTCGCCAGGCCGAGCCGGTGTCGCTGCGGCGCCTGCTCATGCAGCGGGAGATCCTGGCCTTTCTCAGTGCCTGCCTGTTGATGCAGGTGAGCCACAGCCAGTACTACACCTTTTTCTCCATTTACCTCAAGGAGTCCGGTTACCAGGGAACGGCCATCGGTGCGCTCTGGGCCTGGGGTGTGGTGGCGGAGGTGCTGGTCTTTGTGGTGATGCATCGGTTGCTGGAACGCTTTGGTGCGCGCCGGGTGCTTCTTGGCAGCCTGCTGCTCGCCGCCGTCCGCTGGCTGCTGATCGGCCACTTTGTCACCAGCCCCTGGGTGCTCATCGGCGCGCAGGCCCTGCACGCAGCCACCTTCGGCACCTTCCATGCCTCGGCCATCCATCTGGTGCATCACTATTTTCCCGGTCGCGTGCAGGGGCGTGGCCAAGCCCTCTATAGCAGCCTGTCCTTTGGGGCCGGAGGCGCAATCGGTAGCTTAGCGGGTGGTTATCTGTGGGAGGGGTTCGGGCCGGTGGCGAGCTTTTCCCTGGCCGCCGGAATTGCCGCCATCGGTGCCCTGGTGGTTTGGCGCTGGGTCGACCGGGACCACTGCTACTGAGTGTGCGCGGCTCCGCGGTTGAGCTTCCTCGCCGAAATTGTCTTCCCGGTTGGCAACGACTATCCTTCTCATTTTCCTCGCGAACGGGCAGACATGAGCGGCAAGACCCTCTATCAGAAGATCTGGGACGCCCATCTGGTGCGTGTCGATCCCGACGACACCGCGCTCCTCTATATTGACCGGCAACTGGTGCACGAGGTGACCTCGCCCCAAGCCTTCGACGGCCTGCGCCTGGCGGGGCGAAAGCCTTGGCGGGTGGAGGCGAATCTCGCGGTTCCCGATCACAACGTTCCCACCGCCGAGCGCGACAAGGGCATCACTGACCCGGTGTCTCGGCTGCAGGTGGAAACCCTCGATCGCAACTGCGCCGAGTTCGGTATCACCGAGTTCCACATGGGCGACGAGCGCCAGGGTATCGTGCATGTGATCGGACCCGAGCAGGGGTTCACCTTGCCCGGCATGACCCTGGTCTGTGGCGACTCCCACACCTCCACCCACGGCGCCTTCGGGGCTCTCGCCTTCGGGGTGGGGACCTCCGAGGTGGAGCACGTGCTCGCCACCCAGTGCCTGATCCAGAAGCCCTCCAAGACCCTACGCGTGCGTGTGGAGGGTCGGGTGGGTGCCGGGGTCACCGCCAAGGACATCGTGCTGGCCATCATTGGCGAGTTGGGACCCGCGGGAGGCACAGGCTACGTCATCGAGTTTGCAGGCGAGGCTATCCGGGCCCTGTCCATGGAAGGGCGCATGACGGTGTGCAATATGACCATCGAGGCGGGTGCCCGCGCCGGCTTGATCGGGGTGGACGAGAAAACCATCGCCTACCTGGCCGGTCGGCCCTACGCGCCCAAGGGCGAGCTGTGGGACCAGGCGGTGGCCTACTGGCAGACCCTGCAGAGCGATGAGGATGCCTGGTTCGATCGGGAGCTTTTCATCAACGCTGCGACCCTCAAGCCCCAGGTCACCTGGGGCACCTCGCCGGAGATGGTGGTGGCGGTGGATGAGGCGGTGCCCGACCCAGCCCTGGAGGGCGATCGGGTCAAAGCGGAAGGGATGCGCCGCGCCCTGGTCTACATGGGCCTGGAGCCGGGTACGCGGATCACCGACATTCCCCTGGACAAGGTGTTCATCGGCTCCTGCACCAACGCCCGCATCGAGGACCTCCGCGCGGCGGCGACAGTCGTGGAGGGGCGCCGAGTAGCGCACAGCATCCGTCTGGCGCTGGTGGTGCCGGGCTCGGGACCGGTGAAGCGGCAGGCGGAGGCCGAGGGGCTGGATCTCATCTTCCGGGAAGCGGGCTTCGAGTGGCGGGAGCCGGGGTGCTCTATGTGCCTGGCCATGAATGCGGATCGTCTGGCCCCGGGGGAGCGCTGCGCCTCCACCTCGAACCGCAACTTCGAAGGGCGCCAGGGGCAGGGGGGGCGCACCCACCTGGTGAGCCCGGCCATGGCGGCCGCGGCGGCGATTGCCGGTCACTTCGTCGATGTCCGCGGCTTCTGAAATGTCCCTCGAACCGGTGTCGGCGGGCATCTCTCGGGAGACTTGGCCATGAAAAGACTCCTCGGTTGGTTGTTGGCCGCGTGCCTTCTGGCGATGGCGAGCGGGTGCGAAACGGTCAAGGGGGTCGGCCGCGACGTGGAGAAGGCCGGCAAGACCATTCAGCGAACGGCGGATTAGAGCATGCAACCTTTTGAATCCTTCAGCGGCATCGTCTGTCCCTTGGATCGGGCCAACGTGGACACCGATGCGATCATCCCCAAGCAGTTCCTCAAGATGATAACCCGCACCGGGTTCGGCCCCTACCTGTTTGACGAGTGGCGCTACCTGGATGCGGGCGAGCCGGGCCAGGACTGTAGCGGCCGCCCCCTCAACCCGGAGTTCGTGCTCAACGACCCGCGCTACCGCGATGCGACCATCCTGCTCTCGCGGGAGAACTTCGGCTGTGGCTCCTCCCGGGAGCACGCCCCCTGGGCCCTGGCGGACTACGGGTTCCGCGTCCTCATCGCCCCCAGCTTCGCCGACATCTTCTTCAACAACTGCTTCAAGAACGGGATGCTGCCGATCCGACTGGCAGCCGAGGTGGTTGATGGCCTGTTCCACAAGGCCGGGGGGGCGAAGCCCCTGAGCCTTGCCGTGGACCTCGACGCCCAGCGCCTGCACACCGACGATGGCGAGGCGATCCACTTCGAGGTAGATCCCTTCCGCAAGTATTGCCTGCAGCACGGACTCGACGACATCGGGCTGACCTTGGAGCACCTGGAGCAGATCCACACCTACGAGGAGCGCCGCAAGGTAGAGGCCCCCTGGCTGTTCGGCTGACCGCTGGAGGGTGACCCTGCGCGCGCCCGGTGCCGGGGTCGTCGATCCCGCTTCACATCTGATCCGCGAATTCTTTTGGCGAGCACAGAGCTGATGACAAAGAAGATCTTGATCCTTCCGGGAGATGGTATCGGTCCGGAGATCGTCGCCGAGGCTGTAAAGGTGTTGGCGGCCCTGCGCGAGGGCTACGGGCTCGACATCGAGATGGAAGAGGCCCTGGTTGGGGGTGCGGCGATCGACGCCGTCGGCAACCCCTTGCCGGAGGAGACCCTGCGGCTTGCGCGGGCCTCCGATGCCGTGCTGCTCGGGGCGGTGGGCGGGCCAAAGTGGGAGCCGCTGGACATCTCAGTACGGCCCGAGAAGGGTCTGCTCGGATTACGGGCGGGGCTGGGGCTGTTCGCCAACCTGCGGCCGGCCATTCTTTATCCCCAGCTCGCGGACGCCTCCACCCTCAGGCCCGAGGTGGTATCGGGTCTGGATATCCTGATCGTGCGCGAGCTCACCGGTGGGATCTACTTCGGCCAGCCCCGGGGTATCCGAATCCTGGACGACGGCGAGCGGCAGGGTTTGAACACCCTCGTCTACCGCGAATCGGAAATCCGCCGCATCTGCCGTGTGGCCTTCGAGATTGCCATGAAGCGCGGCAAGCGGGTCTGCTCGGTGGACAAGGCTAACGTTCTCGAGTGCACCGAGCTTTGGCGGCAGGTGGCGGTGGAGACCGCCCAGGCGTTCCCCGAGATCGAGCTCAGCCACATGTACGTGGACAATGCCGCCATGCAGTTGGTGCGCCGGCCCAAGCAGTTCGACGTGATCGTTACCGATAACATGTTCGGCGACATCCTCTCCGACGAGGCATCCATGCTTACGGGCTCGATCGGGATGTTGCCCTCGGCGTCTCTGAACGAGACCGGCAAGGGCATGTACGAACCGATCCACGGCTCCGCCCCCGACATCGCGGGACAGGGTATCGCCAATCCGCTGGCCACGATCCTTTCGGTGGCGATGATGCTCCGTTACACGCTGGATCAACCCGCGCTGGCCGATCGGGTGGAGGCCGCGGTGCGCGGCGTGCTCGATGCCGGCCTGCGCACGCCGGACATCTACTCGCCGGGCAACCAGCGTGTGGGTACCGCTGTGATCGGGGATGCGGTGGCAAGGGCGCTGGGTTGACTCAAGTTCACTGTCAGTTAGAGTCGTGAATATTGGGTGTCTATCGAGGTGAAGCGATGAAGCGAGTCGGTTTTGTGGGTTGGCGCGGTATGGTGGGCTCAGTGCTGATGGACCGCATGTGCGAGGAGGGAGACTTCGGCCACATCGCCGAGCCCGTCTTCTTCACCACCTCACAGGTTGGGCAGCCCGGACCGGACGTCGGCGTGCCAGTGGCACCGCTGGGGGACGCCTTCGATATTGAGGCGCTGCGCCGGATGGATGCGATCGTCACCTGCCAGGGCGGTGACTATACCAAGGAGGTGTATCCACTCCTGCGCACCGGGGGTTGGTCGGGGTACTGGATCGATGCGGCCTCAAGCCTGCGCATGGAGCGCGACAGCGTCATCATCCTCGATCCGGTGAACCTCGATGTGATTGAACGGGCCCTCGTCGCGGGCAAGCGTGACTTCATCGGGGGCAATTGCACGGTCAGCCTGATGCTCATGGCGTTGGGCGGATTGTTCAAGCGTGGGCTGGTGGAGTGGATGACCGCCATGACCTACCAGGCGGCCTCCGGCGCGGGGGCCAAGAACATGCGCGAGCTTCTGGTGCAGATGGGGGTCCTGAACCGCGCCGTCTCACCCCTATTGGAAAACCCCGCTTCCGCGATCCTGGAGATCGATCGGCTGGTGGCCGAAGCCATGCGTGCCCCCGGGTTCCCCAGCGAGAACTTTGGTGTCCCCCTGGCAGGAAGCCTGATCCCCTGGATCGACTCCCAACTCCCCAGTGGCCAGAGCCGGGAGGAGTGGAAGGGCAGTGTGGAGACCAATAAGATCCTCGGGCGCGAGGACCACCCCATCCCCATC
>JAEHCY010000442.1 GCA_016880695.1 Chromatiaceae bacterium
GTGATCGTCTCGCCAAACCGGCTCAACAAAGATGGAGAATGATAGTTTTCGCTACTCGCCGCGTCAACTGGACTCTGGCGGTGTGGACTCTGGCGGTGGTGTAGAGAGCAAATAGACTGTCCGGAGTTGTAGCACGTGATCTGTCCGGTTTAAGTGGGTGCCGAGGAGGTAGGTACCCGATGAACCGAACAGAGCTGCTACAGGAGATCCGGAAGATGAGATCTGAACAAGCCTATGGCGAGTGGCAGAAAGGTCAGGTGACCCAAAACGCCCCAAATGCTGGAGCGGTGCCACCCGCAACCGGGCGCCCGACACCGTGGTCCTCCTGAATCCCGGAAAACCCACACAACAGGAGGCCGAGCCCATGCAAAATGCAGCCTGAAAAATGCGACATCTTTCTTGACAACGACCGCACAGCCAGGCTTACCCCGGCCTGAGCATCGGGCATGGGACAGCATGCCCGACCCTGCTACCGGCTCGGATGGGTGGGGCTGTGGCCCCGGTACTTCGCCGGGGATCAGGTTGCGCCCGAGAGGTACACCAGCATGACGGCCTCGGCCAGAGCGACGAGCGCAAGCGCCCCCAGTAGGTAGCGGGCCCATTCCGAGAACCGCGCCCGGGCGCTCAGAAGCTCTGAGAAGTCCATGAGCTCCTGGCGGAGAAAGATGCTCTCTATGGCGGTCTGCAGATGGCTGGCAACCTTCTCCAGAAACACCCGGTCCTCCACCTCGAAGTAGCGCCCCTCCTTCTTGTTCAGCACTAGAATGGCGCCCGCGGTCTTCTCTCCCGACAAACTCTTGATGGGAACGCACAGCTCGTTGCGGGTCACGAACCCCGTCTGGGCATCCACCCGCTTATGCACCCCTTCGAGCTTGTGCATATTCTCCTTGACCAGATATTCACCGGTCGCGATGACCTGGCCCACCAGCGAACCGCTCTTGTCCAGCTCGATTGCCTTTTCGTCCAAGCCCGTACCGCTGTGGAGCCACACCTTGTCGGTGGCCAGATCGTTGATGAAGATACTGCACCGCTCCACGTTGAGGACCTTTGGGATCATCTCTACAAACAGATCGAGCAGGCCTTTGTTACCTCGGATGCTCCAGGAGCGGTTCAGCAGCCTCTCGCGGAGTCGGATCTGATCGAGGTGACGGTAGATGGCCTCGCCCTGCTCCTCTGACCGGGGCGGGTGGATGGGGGCCTCTTCAAGGATTCTCTTCGGCCTGCCCCCAAGCTCGTCACGGATGTAGACACTCATCCCGCTCTGGTGAAAGAACAGGGCAAGCTGCCGGTAGAACTCCAGCTCTTCGCGCACGCGCGACAGCGTCAGCCCCTCGTCCACGTGGTGCGTGCCCGACTTTGCACGTTGCGTGCGAAGCTCCCAGGTCTTCTCGGCCGGCAGCAGGATGAACTCGAAAGTGAACCGGGAGCGAAAGTCCGTTGCCAAGGGGCGGGTCTTCGGCGGCGGCAGGGTGATGCGGAAAAAGTCCAGCTCCAGGTAGGAGGAATCATCGAGCGAATCGGTTTGGTAGACGGGAACCGCCTTCTCGAAGCCGACGAAGGGTAACCCGAAATGCAGCTCCCGCGGTCTGTAGAGCAGGCTGGACGATTTCCACCAGTCCTTGCTCGAGAGGTCGAGATAGCCCTCCTCCGGCCACCCGCCGAGGGCCTCGCGAATCCTGGTCTTCCCGCAGCCTGGCGGGCCGGTGATGATGAGCTTCCGCTTGTCCATCCACCCGGGGAAGGGAATGCCGTTGACGATGCTGACGTCTTCGATCTCAACTGTCTTGAACCCATTCATCCCCTGCTCCGAGGGTTGCGGTAGCGGTCCTGCCCCGCGCTGCGCGGGACGCGATGACCCAGGTGGCGTCCCCGATTGGACTTTCACTTGTCCCGGAAACGCTTTCAGCCAACGGCGATGCGCCCGGGGTGTCGGCCCAATTCAACCACAAACGGGACCCTAAAGGGCAGGAAAGCTGAGCCGGGGCCATCGGATAAGGACCGCGATGACCGATGACACGCCAAGCACCCCTCGGGCAAACCGCTCGTCGCTCACCTTCTCGTGGCGTGCTCGTCGTGTTCGAAGCGGGGCGCGGAGGCGGATCTCCTCCTTGGAGATACCGGCCAAGCGGGCGATCAGGGTACGCAAGTAAGCGCTCGGCCCCCCTCACCCGCTTGCGGGAGAGGGCCAGGAGGAGCGGAGACTGAAGGGTTACGGACGCCCGGACTTGTCTAGCATCCGGTATTCTCGGACCTCGACCCCATGGCCGGCCCGGACACCGGACTTGACCTCGCAACAGAAGGGAAGCGCAGCCGGCCCACCGGGTTACGCGACGCCAAGACGCGCACCAAAAAAAGCGCCCGGGCAAGTGCCGGGCGCGGGTTCGAACTCTGCTGATCGCGGATTTTCGGCTCAGCCGTAGCGGCCTTCGATATAGTTGGCCGTTTCCTGGAATTTCGGGGTGAGGAACAGCTTTTCGGTGGTCGTGTGCTCCACGACCTTACCCATGAGCAAGAAGATGCACTCCTCGCTGGCGCGCCGGGCCTGTGCCATGTTGTGGGTGACGATCAGGATGGTGTACTGGCCCCGCAACTCCCAGATCAGCTCTTCCACGGCGGCCGTGCCTCGGGGGTCGAGCGCCGAGCAGGGCTCGTCCATCAGCAGGATCGTCGGCTTGACCGGCAGCAGCCGGGCGATGCAGAGCTTCTGCTGCTCCTCGAGCGAGAGTTCGGTGGCCTTGCGCTTGAGGATGTCTTTCACCTTGTCCCACAGCAGCACCTGGCGCAGGGATTGCTCCACGATTTCATCCTCCTGTGCCCTGGTTATCCGCTTGCCCTTGTGGTGTATTCGGTACCCGAATACCACGTTGTCGCGGATCGCGATGGGCAGCGGGTTTGGGCGCTGGAAGACCATGCCGACGTGCTTGCGGACCTGCACCAGCTCCACATCGGGGTCGTAGATATTCTTTCCAAGGACATCGATCGTACCCGTGATGCGCACATAGCCAAGCCGTTCGTTGATCCGGTTGACGCTGCGTAGGAACGTGGACTTTCCGCACCCGGACGGCCCGATCATCGAGGTGATCATGCCCTCCCGAATGCTGAGGTCTATGTCATACAGCGCCTGAAAGGTCCCGTACCAGAGATTGAGCTTGCGCGTCTGAATGGCGTATTCACTGGAGCTGCTGGCGGCGGGCATTGCGACGGCGGTTGCTTGCATGCTCTTTGTTCCGACGAATAGGGAAAAATACTGAGTTGTTCCGAATCGGGCTCGTTGCCCCGGACGCCTGGGTGCGCGGGGCCAACGCCTAGCCGAAACGGCCTTCGATGTAATCCGTGGTCCGCTGGTCTTTGGCCTTGCCGGTGAACAGATCCTCCGTGTCGCCGATCTCCACGCACTCTCCCATGAGAAAGAGGGCGGTGCGGTCGGAAAGGCGGCGCGCCTGCTGTGTCAGATTGGTGACGAGGATGACCGTCATCTCGTGGCGGAGGTCCTTCAGCACGTCCTCGATGCGCATAGTGGTCACGGGGTCCACGGCGATGGAGAACTCGTCGAGCATCAGGAGCTCGGGCTCCTGGGACAGGGCGCGCGCGATGGTCAGGCGCTGCTGCTGCCCGCCGGAGAGCATGCTCCCGAGCGAGCTGAGCCGGTCTTTGACCTCGTCCCAGAGCGCCGCGCGGGTCAGGCAGCGCTCGACAATGATGTCGAGCTCGGTCTTGTCTTTGATCCCCCGCAACCGAGGCGACAAAGCGACGTTGTCGTAAATAGTCATCGGCAGACCGACCGGGAGCGGGAATACCACCCCGATGCGGCTACGCAGCGCGTAGACATTCGCTAGCTCATTGACGTTACGGCCATTGAACTCGATCGCCCCCTCCACCCGCATGTTGGAGTTAAACATGTCCATGCGGTTGATGGCCTTCAGGAACGAGGTCTTACCCGAGTTCGCCGGACCGATGATCCCGAAGATCTCTTTCTCGCGGACGTCGAGACTGACATTGGTCAGCGCCGGCGCATCTCCGTAGCGGATAGAGAGGTTCCTGACCGAGAGCTTCGGGGTCGCGCCGGCGCCGCTCTGCATCGCCTGCTGCTCGCTTACCATTTTTTCTTGCCTCGCAGGTACATACGGAAAGCGATGGCGGTGCTATTCAAGAGCAGCACCATGCCGATCAGGACCAGCGCCACACCGTAGGGCAGGTCCTCGGGCACCCCGGGCACCTGGGTTGCCACGACGAACAAATGCAGCGCCAGCGCCATGGTCTGGTCGAACACATCCTGTGGCAGGTAGGGGGTGAAGAAGACCGCACCGGTGAACATGATCGGCGCCGTCTCGCCGACGGTCCGGGAGATCTGCAGGATGACACCGGTGAGGATGCCGCTCATCGCATTGGGCAGCACCACCACGCGGATCGTCTGCCAGCGTGTGGCCCCCATGTTCCAGCAGGCCTCACGAAACGCCATGGGTACCGACTGCAAGGACTCACGGCTGGCCACGATCACCACCGGCAGCGTCATGATGGCGAGCGTCAGGCTGGCCGAGAGGATGCTGGTGCCGAAGCCGAAGGCAAGCACGAATGCGCCGACCCCGAACAGGGCGTGCACAATCGAGGGCACACCCGCAAGGTTGATGATGGCCAGATTGATGGCGCGGGTGAACCAGTTGTCCGGCGCATACTCGCTCAGGTAGATGGCGGCGGCCACACCCAGGGGGACCGAGGCGATCAAGGCCACAGTAACCAACCAGATGGTACCGAAGAGTGCGGGAAAGATGCCGCCTGCCCTCATGCCGTCGGTCGGAGAGGTGAACAGGAAGTCGATCGAGAAGACACTCCCTCCCTTGTAGACCAGCATGGCTACGATGGCTGCGACCGGCAAGATCAGCAGCACTGTCATCATCAAAAACAGCATCTGATAGAGCCGCTGGACGCGCCTGTTGCGCTCGTTCAGCGAGGTCTCGGCAAACCGAGCGCCAGGGTCGACGGACGGGTCGGGGGCGTTTCCGTTGGACACGGGTTACTCCTTACGAACGCCGCGGACGATCAGGTCGGCGGTCAGGTTGATGAGGAAGGTGATCACAAACAGGAAGACGCA
>JAEHCY010000443.1 GCA_016880695.1 Chromatiaceae bacterium
CAACAGCTCCCATTCCGAATCTTGAATCTTGGCCGGCCGACCTTTTGTCTTCATCACAGCCTTTCCTCTATCCTAGTGTCAGGCTGCTATTATACTTGTTTTTGTCTACACCCTCTCAGCACATCAGGAGTAAGCGACTCAGCGACAGTTTCTCCCCCAGCGTTCAGCGGACCCGAAGCTCGATCGCCCCCTCGATGCTCACCCGCACCGCCTGGGTTCCCGCCTCAATGGGGGGTGCTGCCGCGGCCTGCATCTCCATCGCCATCGCCGCCCGCGGATAGGGCTGCGGTCCCGAGCCCTGGGTATTCACCTGCATTTCCACCAGCCGGTAGTCGGGCTGCCCCCAGGACTTGGCGACCAGGTCCGCCCGCTGGCGGAAGGCATCCACCGCCTCGACGATGAGCCGATCCTCAGCCTGCCGGCGGGACTCGGGCGAGACATCGTAGTCGATGCTCTGCACCCCCAGACGCTGCTGCAGGGTGCCGATCAGCGCGCTCAAGGTGGCGGCCTCCGCGCTCTCCAGGCGCAGGCTCTGCCGCACCCGCCAGCCGGTGAGGGTCTGCTTGGTGTAGACAGGCGAGGTCTGGTAGCCCAGGGTCTGCGCCCGTACCGCGGGGATCGCCTTCGCCTTCTCCACACCCCAGGCAACCGCCGCGTTCACCTCCGCGGAAAGGGTGGCGGCGTCGGTTCCTTCGCGCTGGGCGTAGAGCACGGCCCGCACCAGGTCGTTGTCGATCTCGGCCTGCACGGTGGTGGAGAACCGAATGCGGTCGAAGCGCGGCTCCGGCTCTCCCGCGCGGACGAGGCTCGCGGAGAGGGCGAGGGGGAGCATGGAAAGCAGAGCGACAAGACTGGATTTCACCCGATTACCTCCGATTCATGGACTGAAGAAGACTCGGCCGCGGTGCGGCCCCTCGGTTTCTCAGACTAGCACGCGCGCGGTTGCGCCGCGCGCTTTGGTCCGCGAAGATGGGCCCGTGCCAGGTTTCCCAGCGAGGCGGTCCATCCGATGCGGCTTCACCTCCGAGAATACGGCCAACCTGGAGCGCGGCCCCCGGTCATTCTGCTGCATGGCCTGTTCGGCTCCGCCGGCAACTGGCACGGCATCGCTCGTCGCCTGGAGGCGGAGCATCACCTCCTGGTACCCGATCTCCGCAACCACGGCCGTTCCGCGCACGCGACCGCGGCGGGCTACGAGGCCATGGCGGCGGACGTGGTGGAGCTTCTGGATCAGGCCAACCTCGGGCCCGCGGCGATGGTGGGACACAGCATGGGCGGCAAGGTGGCACTCTGGCTGGCCCTGCAATGGCCCGAGCGGGTGGAGCGACTGGCGGCGCTCGACATTGCCCCGGTGAGCTATCCCCACCGCTTTGGCGACATTCTGAGCGCACTCGAGGCCGTCGACCTCACCTCCCTCACGAGCCGTGCGCAAGCCGACGCGACCCTGGCCACCCACCTGCGCAATGCCGATCTGCGCGCCTACCTGCTGCAGAACCTGGTGTTGGAGCAGGGATCCTGGCGCTGGCGCATGAGTCTCGCAAACCTTCGCGAGGCCCTGCCGAGACTGCTCGACTTTCCGCAGACCTCGGCCGCCCAGCCGTTCCCCGGGCCCGCTCTTTTCCTCTACGGTGCCCGCTCGGACTACATCCAGGGCCGCTATCTCCCGGCCATCCGCACGCTCTTTCCCTTTGCCCGCCTGCGCGCGGTGGCGGGCGCCGGACATTGGCTGTACGCCGAGCAGCCCCAGACCGTGGCCCGCGCCCTGCAAGGCTTCCTGTAGGCCTGAGTCGGGCCTGGTTTGTGAAGAAACCCGCGTGGACGGGCCGAGCACTCAGCGCCCCGTAGTGAGTCCACACAGCCTGTCTGATCGACCGCAGAAGGGACGAACAAGAACGTAGCACCCCGATGGAATCCCGCCGCAGACTGATGCACGCCTTCACTGTCCGTGCCGCCAGCCGCGGGGGCGTTTATAATCGCGCCCGTCATTTTTCCCTCAGGAGCGCTCTGCATGGCC
>JAEHCY010000444.1 GCA_016880695.1 Chromatiaceae bacterium
CACCGCGAGGAAGCGGCGGCGGCTGGGGGACGCCGGTGATGGGCTTGTCCCCGGCGTCAGTTCTGCCGGTGAGTCGTTATGCATGCAGAGGGATCCACGAAGGTCCTGACTGAGTGGTCACGGCGTACCCTCAGGCAATGCCCGGGGTCGGAGCTTGGGCCCGCCGCCGCCGTTAGTGCACAACAGGCTCCCTACCTTCCGGGGTAAGCGCGGTGCGCTAAACGATGCGATTGGCCCCTTCGGAGCCACACGCCAGGGGCGTGTTGTCCGCCGCGGCAAGCGGGGGGTTCCGCTGGCGCGGGCCGTTGTGTTACTGAACGCTGCCGAAGGACTTGTCAGCGCTGCCCGCGGGTGGCTCGATGCCGGCAAGGCGGCAGCCCTGGGCCACCGGACCCCCGGGCAGGATCCCGTAGAGGAACTTGATACCCCCCTGGGCGTGGAATTTTTCGTCGAGGGCGTCGTGTAGCTCCCGCAGGTTCGGCCGTTCGTGGGCCGCGAAATAACCCTGAAGCGCGCGGATCAACTCCCAGTGCGCTGGGGTGAGTGTCAGGTTATCGTCCGCGGCGGCCCGCTCCGCGCTGGCCCGGCTCCAGTCCTCCGGCGCATGGGGGAAGTCCGGGTCCCTGGGCTGATAGGGATGCAGAATATCGTTCATCGATTCGGCCATGGCGATCTGTCCTCCAGTGTGCTCTGTTGCCCCGTGCTTCGGGGCTCCAATCATTCAGTGAAACGGGTGCTGGGCGGTGTCGGCACCCGCGCATGCTGCGCCATCAAGGTTAAGGTGACCAGTGGTCGCTGTCCACTGAGAGTCCCAGCACCAGAGCCCGAATCCCGGCAGGCTACGCGGGGAGATCCGCAGGCCGGGTAATCGACAGGACCTTGCCGCAACCGGGGAGAAGCTGCGTCCAGTCATCGGGCATCGCCAGACGGGCGACCGTCGCGGTGGGCAGGAGCTTGCCGTCGGGGGTAGTGGGTGTCGTTTGTCCCCCTAGGTAGCGCAGGAGATCTTCCAGCCCCGGGTTGTGGCCGACCATCAGCACAGTGCGCGCCTTTTTTCGGCAGCGCCCAAGGGCTGCCAACAGGTGCTCCAACGCCGCCGCATAGAGATCCCCATCCAAGGAGATTGCCCCTTTCGCCACCCCCGCTTCCTTTGCCGCCGCGCGCGCAGTCTGCAGTGCCCGCTTGGCCGGCGAACTCAGGACCTGGTCTGGCCGCAGGCCCTCGTGCCGCATCCAGGCGCCGATGCGGGGCGCGTCGTACTTACCACGGGCGGCCAGCGGGCGGTCGAAATCCGTGGCGGCGTCCGTTTCCCAGTCTGACTTGGCATGGCGCAGGAGCAGGAGCTGGCGTGACATGGATTGACCTCGGAAAAGGTTCGGCGATAACTATCAATGTAGCCCTTAAAGCCGCCGCGGCCAAGGACTGGCTGCGTGGACTGGCTGCGTGGACTAACTGCGTGGGCTCTAGCCGACCTCCGCCAACAGCCGGTCGATCATGTCTTGCGCCTGGGCCAGGTAGCCATCGCCGAAGAGGTTGAGGTGGTTGAGTACGTGATAGAGGTTATAGAGGGTCTTGCGTACCCGATAGCCGGGATCGAGGGGCCAGGTGGCCCGGTAGGCGTCGTAGAACGCACTGGGGAAGCCGCCGAACAGCTCGGTCATGGCCAGGTCTGCCTCGCGGTCGCCGTAGTAGACGGCGGGATCGAAGATTACCGGATGCCCTCTCACATCGAAACCCAGGTTGCCGCCCCACAGATCGCCGTGCACGAGCGACGGCGAGGGCTGGTGGGTCAACAGCGCCCCGAATCGCTCCAGCAGCCGCCCCCCTTGGCTTTGCAGTCGGCCGCGATAGCCGTTGCGCGCGGCGAGCTCAAGCTGGAAACCAAGCCGGTGCGCGCGCCAAAACGTGGCCCAAACGTCACTCGGCTCATTGGGCTGGAGGGTGGTGCCGAGGGTGTTATCGCGCCACCAACCGAAGCGCGCGCCGAGGGTTCGGTGCAACGCGGCGAGTTGCTGGCCGGCGAGCGCGTGGTCGCCGGTGCGGCCCAAGGCGATGAACTCCATCACCAGATAGGCCTGAGTCTCGGTAACCCCCGTGACCAGGGGTTCCGGCACCCGAAGGGTCCGGGTCGCCGCCAACTCCCGCAAGCCCGCCGCTTCGGCTTCGAACATGGGCAGGAAGCCGTGGGCGTTGAGCTTGACGAAGAACTGGCGCCGCCCATCGCTCAGGCGCACGGTGTGGTTGATGCAGCCCCCCGAGAGCCTCACTGTGGCGTCGGGTCGAAATGGCTCTCCGGTGACCCGGCCGATGTGCTCGGCAATGGCCTGGAGCTCCGTCATGCCGGCTCAATAATGGGAAATCAATCTGTTGCGCGAGCCGGTTGGGATGTCGGGTCCTTGCTCGCCCCTTGCGCCTGTCATCTAGGTGGCCGGTCGCAGGAGCGCGCTGCGGGGTGCCCAGTGCCCCTGGCGACGATCCTCAACCACCGCTCAATGGGCGCCGAGCCGCTGCAGGAGGCGGCTGGTACGGGGAAAATGGGCACGCAGAAACTCCATCTGGTCAGCCAGGATGTGGCGGCCCTGGAGGAAGATGTACTCCGCATGGGTCGGCGTGAAGGGCACGGCGAGAAGCTCCATGCCCGCCGCCTCCGGTGTGCGGCCAGCCTTGAAGTTGTTGCAGCGGATGCAGGCGGCGACCGCGTTATTCCATTGGTCCGTCCCGCCCTGGCTCAAGGGGCGCACATGGTCCCGCGACAACTGGACGCTGTCGAAGCGTCCGCCGCAGTACAGGCACAGGTGTCCATCGCGCTGGAACAGGGTCCGATTGCACAAGGGTGGTGTGTAGTCGGCCCGCACCTTGTTCAGGGTTTGCTGGTTGCCGAGGGTGGCGACGATGGAGTTGATCTCGAGGGAGCTTCTGCGACGGGTTGTCGCGTTGATGCCCCCGCGCAGGCGCAGCAGGGCGCGACCGCACTGATACGCGACCAGGCCGAGGCAGTACAACCGCGCCGCTTCCCGGTAGTCGATCCATTCCAAGGGCATACCGGAGATATCGGTGCGTAGGATCTGTAGGCTCAGGTCGTTCATGGCGCGCTACTGGTCCTGGGACCTGGCCCGCATCATACACCTGCCGAAGCAGTGTGCAACAATGGCGCCGGGCCTCGCCAGCGTGGCAATGGGGTCGGAAGGGATGATGAATTATTCACATCAGGGCGGTTGTTGCGGAGCGCCGCAGCGGGTTGTTGCGACGCGTCATTCAGCTTTCGGTGAAGTTCTATAACTTATTGAACAATATAATTTTATGCTGGTGTGGCGAGATTTTTCCGGAACCGCAGAAAGCCTTGCTTGGTGCGGCTTGCAGGGCGATTACCGAGGGTTTTCCCCAGAGTTATCCACAGGAGCTGTGGACGGATACTACTGCTATCCAAAGGTCAAGGGGTTAGCGTTGTCTCGTCATACCCCGCGGCAGCAAACCGGGCTAACTTGATCTTCGCTGGCGGGGACCCCTAATGGGCGCTTTGCCGGTGCTTCGGGTGGCGATCGCGGCCCCGGTACCGACCCTCTTCGACTATCTGCCGCCCGCGGGCGTAGCCCCCGCCGAGCTCTCGGCAGGGATGCGCCTGCGTGTGCCTTTTGGTCGCGGCACTCGTGTGGGATTGCTGGCCGAGATCGCCGATGCCAGTGATCAGCCCCCCGATAAGCTCAAAGCGGCCACGGAACTGTTGGACCGCCATCCCTTGCTGGACGGCGAGGCGCTGGTCTTCTGGCGCTGGGCGGCGGGGTACTATCACCATCCGGTGGGGGATGCCCTGCTCGGGGCGATGCCGATTTTGCTCCGGCGCGGCGCCGCGGAGCCCGGGCTGCTGCAGCGGCTCTGGCGCCCGACGCCCCAGGGGTGCTCCGCGGACCCCGCCGTGCTCGCCCGCGCCCCACGACAGGCGGCGGTGTGGCGGGTGCTGAGGGAGGCGCCCGAGGGGTGGACCCGCGAGGATCTG
>JAEHCY010000445.1 GCA_016880695.1 Chromatiaceae bacterium
GCGAGGTTGTCGCGCGTGATGCCGGCGTTGTTTACCAGCACCGAAACCGGGCCGAATCGCTTTTCGATCTCGCCCAATGTCGATTCGCACGCGGCGGCATCGGTGACATTGAGCACCGTTCCCCAGCCTTGAACATGGGCGGCGTCCAGCGCCTGCTGGATATCGGCAGCGCCCATGTCGGTTGTGGCGGTGCCGATGACGGTTGCGCCCTCCCGGCCCAAGTCCAGGGCGATGGCACGGCCGATGCCGCGTGAAGCGCCCGTCACGAGTGCAATTTGACCTTTAAGCATGTTTTTCCTTCCTAGGCATTTGTTGCGGCCAAGGCAGCTTCAAGTCCCTCCAGATCGGCCATCGCCCCCCCGACCAGGCCATCGGCGCAGCGCTTGACCAGTCCTGCCAGCACCTTGCCGGGACCGCACTCATAGACAAGGGTGACGCCCTGCAACGCCATCGCTTGCATGGTCTCGACCCAGCGGACGGGTGACGCAGCCTGACGCACCAGGGCTTCCTTGATCTGCTGAGGATCGGACAGGCATGCCACATCCACGTTATTCACCACCGGAATTTGCGGCACCGCCAGCACCAACTCGGCAAGGCACAGGCGCAGGCGCTCTGCCGCCGGCCTCATCAGTGAACTATGAAAGGGAGCCGATACGGACAGCATGACGGCACGCTTTGCGCCCTTTGACTTCGCAGCATCGGCGGCGCGCCGCACGGCGGCGTCATGACCGGCAATGACGATCTGTTCCGGCGTATTGAAATTCACAGCTTCCACCACCTGCCCCTGGGCACATTCATTGCAGATAGTCTTTACCGCGGCGGCATCCAGGCCGAGGATGGCGGCCATGGCGCCTTCGCCGGACGGTACGGACTCCTGCATGGCCTTGGCGCGCAGTTCCACCAGCGGCACGGCATCGGCGAAGCGCATCACGCCTGCTGCAACAAGGGCCGAGTATTCACCAAGGCTGTGGCCGGCGACCCTGTCGGGTACCTTGCCGCCCTTGTGTCGCCACAATCGATATACAGCGATGCCGGCCGTCAGCATCAGCGGTTGCGTATTCACGGTCTGGCTGAGCGCTTCGGAAGGCCCATCAGTCGCCAGCTGCCACAAGTCGCGGCCGAGCACTTCAGAGGCCTCGTCAAAGGTCTGACGAATGATCTGGCTGTCGCCATAGGCAGCCATCATGCCCAGCGACTGTGAACCCTGTCCGGGAAATACAAGCGCGAATTTCATGTGTTGGAAACCGATCAGAATTTGAGAAGGACCGCACCCCAGGTGAAGCCGCCTCCCACGCCTTCCAGCATCAAGGTGTCGCCGCGCTTGACGCGTCCATCCCGCACAGCGACATCCAGCGCCAGCGGAATCGAGGCAGCAGAGGTATTGCCGTGGCGGTCCACCGTCGTGATGACCTTTTCCATAGACAGACCGAGCTTCTTTGCCGTTGATTGGATGATGCGGATATTTGCCTGATGCGGAATCAGCCAATCGATTGCAGCGGCATTCATGCCAGCCATGTCCAGCACTTCATGGGCGACGTCAGCCAGCACCTTGACGGCGAACTTGAACACGGCCGGGCCATCCATTTTGACGAAAGGCTGCCCCACCACCTTGCCATCGCAGACACTCCCCGGTACTTCGAGTATGCCGTGATGCGAACCGTCGGCATGCAATGCACTGGCGAGAATGCCCGGCTCGTCGCTGGCCTCGAGGATCACAGCGCCGGCGCCGTCGCCAAATAGCACGCAAGTGCCCCGGTCATTCCAGTCGAGAATGCGCGAGAACACCTCCGTGCCAACCACCAGGGCACAGCGGTGGCTGCCTGAAAGGATAAATTTTTGCGCCACGGTCAACGCGTAGGCAAATCCGCTGCAGACGGCCTGCACATCGAAGGCGGCGGCTCCGCCGACCCCCAATTTGGACTGCAGCAGGCACGCCGTGCTCGGAAAGATGTAATCGGGCGTCGAAGTGGCCAGAATGATGAGATCGATCTTGCCGGCCGTGATGTCCGCTGCAGCGAGGGCCTTCAGGCTGGCTTCCAGGGCCAGGTCGCTTGCCATCTGGCCGTTATCGGCAAGGTGTCTGATGCGGATGCCTGTTCGCTCGACGATCCAATCGTCCGACGTGTCGACGCCGCGCGCCACCAGGTCGTGGTTGGACAGTGCGGTGGGAGGAAGGTAACTGCCCGTACCGGTTATGCGTGCATGCATTTACTGGACCATTTGTGGTGCATTCCGAGCCATGCGTTCGCTGATGCGCTCGACCAGGCGATTACGGGCAGCTTCCGCAGCCCGTTCTATGGCCTTGGCAAAGGCCATCTGGTCCGCAGAGCCATGGCTCTTGACGACGATGCCACGCAATCCAAGCAGGCTGGCGCCGTTGTATCGGCGCGGATCGACGCGCTTTTTGAAGCCGTTGAGCGCCGGCAATGCGAAGAGTGCGGAGATTTCCCTGAACGGATTGCGGCTGAATTCCTCGCGCAGGAAGGTGGCCAACATGTGGGCAAGGCCTTCGGAGGTTTTCAGCAGGACATTGCCGACAAAGCCGTCGCAGACCACGATATCCGTCGTTCCCTTGTAGATATCGTCCCCTTGGTGATTGCCGAAAAAATTGAGACCGCTTCCCCTGAGCAATTCCCCGGCCTGCTTCACCACTTCGTTGCCCTTGATGTCCTCTTCGCCGATATTCAGCAGACCGACCGTGGGGCGCTCCTTGTGCTCGACGGCAGAATACAACAGGTCGGCCATGATGCCGAATTGCAGAAGATGCTGCGGCTCGCAATCCACGTTGGCCCCCAGGTCGAGGACGTAAGTGTATCCCCTCAGGGTCGGCAGAACGGAGGCGATGGCCGGGCGGTCGATACCGGGCAATGTTTTGAGTACAAAACGGGAAATCGCCATCAACGCACCCGTGTTGCCGGCGGAGACGGCGGCCTGCGCTTCGCCGGCCTTGACCAGGTTGATCGCCACCCTCATCGAGGAATCCTTCTTGAGGCGCAGAGCGGTGGCTAGCGGATCATCCATACCCACCACTTCGCTGGCGGCGTGAAAGCGCAAACGATCGCCGTAGCGAGGCTTCTCTCTGGCCACAACCGCTTCCACTTCCGAAGGCAGGCCGACAAGGACCACCTGCGCCTGCGTGTCGCGTTGCAGGAAACGGATAACGGCAGGCAGCGTGATGGATGGGCCGAAATCGCCGCCCATGCAGTCGATCGCGATGGTGACGTCCATCGACGCGCTATAGGTTCAAGTTGAGGCAGGCGACGGCGACTCCACGACAAGTGGGCGCCGCCGACCAGGAATTACTCGCCCTTGGTCTTGACGATCTTCTTGCCGCGGTAATAGCCGCTAGGGCTGATATGGTGGCGCAGATGAATTTCCCCTGTGGTCGGTTCGACGGCCAGCGGCGGGTTGGTCAGGAAGTCGTGAGCGCGGTGCATCCCACGCTTCGAAGGCGACTTCTTGTTCTGTTGGACAGCCATGTTGTGCTCCTAAAAAACGTATTCGAAAAACTAGTTGTGCTTGAGCCGGGCCAGTTGCGCAAACGGCGAAGCCTCTTTCGAGGCCGCCACTGCCACCGGCGGCTCACAACGTTCATGCCGCGGCGCGATCGGCAACGTCAGCAGGATTTCCTCCTCCAGCAGAGGGGCAAGATCCAATTCGCGCGACGCCGCGATCGCATCGCAGGCTTCATCCTCCAGCCCACCGACTTGACCATCATCCGGCCAGGGCGACCCCGGCTCGATCAGCATCACCCGGCTGCGTACGCTTAACGCAAACTCCAATGCACCCAGGCAACGCTGACAAATCAGTCGCAGCGGACCCTCAAGCTTCAGGGCCAGGAAGGCTTTGCCTCCCGCTGTTTCGCCAGACACCTCGTAATCCAGGCTGTCGGAGTCATCAAAGAGCACTTCGGCCAGCCGTGGCAGGGTGCCGAGTTGAAGACGGCCGGACAATATTTCGTGCCGTTGAGCAAACTCAAGGCTGTCGATTACCATGCCCCATTGCGACATAAGCGTGAAATGATATCATTTCACGACTTTTCC
>JAEHCY010000446.1 GCA_016880695.1 Chromatiaceae bacterium
AGGTGGTGCCGCTCTTCTTCAGGATCGTGACGGTGTAGGTCTGGCGCAGGCTCAGCCCTTCCGAGCCCGGCCCATCCAGAGCCGTGATCGCCGGTGGTACGAGCGGAGTGCCCGGCGGCACCGGCGCCGGCGAATTGGCAGGCGTGGCAATCCCGTTGTTGCCGGCGCCGATAAAGCCGGTGAATACCCCAGGCAACCGAATCTCGGGCCGGCTGAAGCGGAACTGGATCTTGATGTCCTCGTCGGCATCGAAAGTGTTGTCCACCTTCATTTCGTACAGGATCTCGGGATCAAACGGAAAGTAGTTGGGCCCGCTGGCCGGCTCCAGCAGCGGATCCACGTTCATGATCATCGTCACCTTGGTCGGGTCGCCATAACTCTTGAAGACGTACCAGTCGGTGATGTCGGCCTTGGTGTCGATCGCTGTCAGCGGCGCCTCGCGGTGGCCGGCAGCGAAGGCATCAGAAACAGGCATGGCGGCGCACAGCACGGCAATGAGTGTTGCGCCGAGGGAGAAGCGTGAACGCGAAATCGGTTTCATGGTGCAGCCTCCTTTTGAACGAGGGGGTTGGCGAGCTCGGTGGGCGGCTATCGCGCTTGTGCCGACTGTCGCCGGCTGCGGATTCGCTGCCCGCTCAGGAGCGCAAGCCCCAGCGCGACAAGACCGCCCGCACCGGGCTCCGGGATGATGCCCGCGCTCGGCACATCGGGGTCGGTTGCTGTAGGCAGCTGGATTTGAGCGCCGGGGGCCAGGTCCACCACCAGCAGGGCATCCTGGGTGGGCACTGGATCATTGAGGAAATCCAGATCCGTATCGACCAGCGTGAAGTTGGTGAGCGGATCCAGCAGCAACAGCGAAAGCCGGTCCGGCGCGCCATTCCCCGGGTAATTGGTGGTAAAGCTGAGATCAAAAGAAAAATAACTCCCCAGGATGAGATCCTGCAGGAGTTGCCCCAGCCCACCTGTATCGGTGATGGCGTAGGAAGGTCCGCCACTGCACGAGAGCGTGCAATCGACGCCACCCAGCGTTCCATCGGTGCTGAGCGAGGCAACGGTCACGCTGTTGTTCTCGGTGAAATCACCGTCGAGCAGGGAAAAATCAAGGCGCGCAGCGCTACCGGCAAGCGACGAGGTGTCAAAGGAAACGAGGGTCGCGGCGGCAGGGCCGGCAGCGCAAGCGGCAACGGTTATTACGAACGCCGCGCATCGCTTCTGCCAGCTGGATGAACGTCGGGCGGCCAGGCGCGCAAAGGTGCTTTCATTGGAGAGTACGGCATGTCTTGTCATGGTGTTCCTCCTTATTGTGACCTTGCCCCGGCCGGTTCAGGCTGCATAACGACCGCTGTGCGCGGATGGCTTTATCTCTTTGGCAAACGTCATGCGCATATATGGATCAGCCACTCACTACCGTTCGCCTGATCCCGTAGCCTTCCTATTGGTAGGCAAAAGCAGGAAAAATAATATGGGGTGGATCATGGTTTGTTATCTACTGTGCATTTAAGGTTGGAGCGACCAGTCAACCGCCACAGGATGGCGAGCGTCCCCTCCTACTGCCGCAGTTCTTACCGCAAGTACGCTTCCGTGGCGTAGCGACGCATCATGCGGTGACTGTTGAAGTAGGCGGCGTTCTTGCTGATGGCGCCCTTCATGACGGCGATCCAGCCGGGCCGGTCGTCATACCAGAGCGGCAGCACCACCTGCTCCAGCTTGTCGTACAGGGCCATGGCATCGTGGCCGTTGGCGGTAGGAGAGTCATCGCCCACCGCCCAGCCGGTCACCCCTTCCAGGCAACCCTCCACCCACCAGCCGTCAAGCACCGAGAGTTGTGGCACGCCGTTGAAAGCAGCCTTCATGCCGCTGGTGCCGGAGGCTTCGAGCGGCCGCAGGGGGGTGTTGAGCCAGACATCGGAGCCGGACACCATGTGCAGGGCCAACGTCATGTCGTAATCGGGCAGGAAGGCCATCGGGATTTCCCCCGTCAGCTCCCGCATATGGGCGTGCAGCGCTTCGATGAGTTGCTTGCCTGCCGCGTCCTTTGGATGGGCCTTGCCGGCCATGACGATCTGGAAGGGGTGTTTCCGGGCGATGCTCCTGAGGCGCGCCAGATCGGTGAACAGCAGGTCCGCCCGCTTGTAGGCGGTCATGCGTCGCGCAAAGCCGAGGATAGGCAGGTCCGGGTTCAATGCCACTCCGGTCAGTTCCCGCACCTTGTCCACCAGTTCCCGCTTGGCCTCCTGGTGGGCCGCCCAGACAGCGTCATTCGGGATGCGGTCGGCGCGTGAGAGCAGTTCCGGTTCGTGGCACCAGCCGGGTACATGCTGGTCGTACATCACGGCAAAGGGCAGGCTGGTCCAGGTGGAGGCATGCACGCCGTTGGTGACCACGTGCACGGCATAGCCGGGAAACATCTTCCGCGAAACCTCGGCGTGGCGCTTGGCCACCCCGTTCACGTAATCGGACAGGTTCAGCGCCAGGCGGGTCATGTTGAGCCTGTCCTCGCCGGCCAGCAGCTTCACCGTGCCCAGGTCCAGCAGATCACCGTAGATGCGCCGCACCAGGGTGTAGTCGAATTTGTCGTGGCCCGCCTCCACCGGCGTGTGGGTGGTGAAGGTGCACAACTCGCGTACCCGGGGCAGGTCGTAGGGGCTCTCGCCGGGCCGCAGGCCGTTGCTGGAATGGGCGAAGCGCCGCAGCAGGGCCAGGGTGAGGAAGGCGGAGTGGCCCTCGTTCATGTGATAGCCCATGAGATTGAAACCCAGTGCCTGGAGCATGGCGATCCCCCCCACGCCCAGCACCATCTCCTGCTTGATCCGGTAGCTCTCGTCGCCACCGTACAGGTAGTGGGTGATGTCGCGGTCACGCGGGTCGTTCACCGGCAGGTCGGTATCCAGCAGCAGAACGGGCACGAGGCCGTCGACCCGCGAGCTCAACTCGTAAAGCCAGCCCCCCACCCACACCTGGCGATCCTCCAGGTCCAGGGCCACGGTGGCCTGCAGCCGGGTTGCGTAGCGGGCGGGATCCCAGTCGTCGGCATGTTCGATCTGTCGGCCCTGCGGGTCGATCGCCTGGCGGAAATAGCCGGCCCGGGACACCAGGGTGACCGCCACCATCGGCACGCCGATGTCCGCCGCGGCGCGCAGGGTGTCTCCTGCCAGCACCCCGAGGCCGCCGCTGTAGGTCGGGATATCGCTCTCCATCGCGATCTCCATGGAGAAATAGGCGACCCGGGGCTTGTGGGTGAACTTCTCGGTCTTGTTCGCAGCTTCTGACATGGGTGCCTCTTTGCCTGGCGATTCTCCCGATGTGCGGGCGTGGGTGAGCGGGATACAGCCTTATTGTGACAGACCTCGACCGACTGTATCGGGGACGCGTTCTGCCGATCGATCGATTGGTTTGTATGGCCCATGGTTAGCCGGGTCAAGTTGCAGCAACAGTGCCTGTTGATGCAAGCCAAGGGCATGGCACCTTGATGCTTGGCCCTATCTGCCTCGCAGTCTGTGCCTATAGTGACCGTATCGATTAATGTGTTTTGCATCAATCCCGCTTTCAGTCACTGGATCACCATCGTGCCCGAATATCTCGCTCCCGGCGTTTATGTGGAAGAAATCAGCTCCCGTGAAAAATCGATCGAAGGCGTGAGTACCGGCACAACCGGCTTCGTGGGCCCGACCCGCAGAGGGCCGGTGGCTGGAGTCCCGGAAGTCCTTACCAGTCTGTCCGAATTCCAGGCTATCTACGGCGATCTTGACGATCTGCATTACAGCCCCAACTATCTCGCTCATGCCGTGGGCGCCTTCTTTGACAATGGAGGAAAGCGTCTCTATGTATCGCGCGTCGCGGGCACGGGATCGACCACGGCGGCCTCGACGCACATCGCTGTCGGGGATGGTGCAACGCAAGCCTTTCGCTTCGTGGCGCGGACACCCGGCGAAGCCGGCAACGGCATGATCAGCGTGAGGCTCGTCGCCAAGCCGGTCAGCATCGCCGCCCTCCCCCGCAACCCACCGGGTACCCTGCTGCGCATCGGCGAAATATTCGCGATCAGACAGGGCGATGTGTGGCATGACGCGAATGGCGTCCTTGTGGATACCGCCGGTTTGGCCAGCGGTGAAGTGCTCACCATGACGATCAGCATGGCTGGCCAGAAAGAAGCCGCCGTGGGAATCAGGAACATCGGTTTCGATCGCGAGCACCCCCGCTGGATTGGCCAGGTCCTTGCTGCGACGCCGGCTAGGCACATCGGTCAGTTGCAGAATAAGTGCGCAGTGGAAATTGATGAGGATGTGTCCGCCTTCGATCTGTTAAACGGGCTGTTCGGGAGCGACTTAAAACGCAGATTCGTGCTGGCTGGCGGCAGTGATGGCACAGCGCCCAACCGGGCAGCCTATGAAGCCGCGCTGGCCGAACTCAGCGAGCTGGAGGACATCTCCACCGTCGCCGCGCCGGGGCATTCGGTCTATCCCGATTATGTCGGCATTCAGCAGGCACTCGTCGCCCACGCCGAGACCCATCCTGCCTATCGCATCGCGGTGCTGGATACGCCACCCGGGCAATCCATCCAGGAGGCAAGAGACACACGCGCACGCATCGACTCCCAGTACGCTGCGCTCTACTACCCCTGGGTGGTGGCGGGCAACCCACTGTCGCAGTCGGGTCGCAAGAGGATACCGCCGGAAATCATCCTGCCGCCGTCCGGATTCGTATGCGGGATTTATGTTCGCAACGACACCGAACGGGGTGTGCACAAGGCGCCCGCCAACGCGGTGGTTCATGGCGCCATACGCCTCAAACGGGACGTGAGCAACGCCGAACATGAAGTGCTCAACCCTATAGGCGTGAATTGTTTGCGTGACTTTCCCGGACGGGGTTATCAGGTATGGGGCGCACGCACCGCCAGTTCTGATCCGGAATGGAAATACCTTAACGTACGGCGCTACTGCAACTATCTGCAAGCATCCATAGACCGTGGCACGCAGTGGGTGGTATTCGAGCCAAATGGCGAGCGCTTGTGGGCCAGCGTGCGCCAGATCATCTCGGACTTCCTGTTCAATGAGTGGAAGAAAGGCACGCTGATGGGAAGCAAGCCTGAGGAAGCGTTTTTTGTGCGGTGCGACCGCTCGACCATGACCCAGGCCGACATCGACAGCGGGCGGCTCATTGGCCAGATTGGCGTTGCAATTGTCAAACCCGCGGAATTCAATAACTTCCGCCTCGCCCAGGAAACCGCTGATTCCAACGCTTGACGGTTTTGCCCGCCTTTACTGGAGTTGTCTTGGCGTTATGAAATGGACGAAAGTCATTCCATAACAAGTTGATTAATAACGATCTTGCCAGGCAAGGCTGCGCCTGTTTCCCTGCTGGCTTGCACCCTACACAAACTTGCCCAGCAGCGTAAGAATGATTCCCCCAAATTCTTCGGCGTTGCTGACGATCTTGTTGACCTTGTCGTTGCGGTCACCCGCCCGTTTGACAATCTCCATGAGCTCGGCGAGTTTCTTGACGTCGCCCGGGTCGGGAAAAAGCTTTTTGACCTCATCGTCGGTCATGCGGGTGATGGTTGAAATCTTGCCTGCCAGCTTCCTGTCGGTTTTCTCGCCCGCTTCGTCGATCAGCCCATC
>JAEHCY010000447.1 GCA_016880695.1 Chromatiaceae bacterium
CTCCCCGCATACTCCTCGCGAAGTCGATCTTCCCCCCTTGAGCTCGCCGCGTTCGTCCCTACGCTTAAGGGCATGTCAATTCGGCTTTGGCGAGCCCATGCACAAACCGATAGCCCCAACGCCCCTAGACTCCTCCGAGCAGCCGTCGCGAGAGCGCCGATTTCTCGATCGCACCAGTCCCCGCGCCCTGGCACGCATGCACTTCGACCTTGACTGGGTGAGTGCGGTTGCCCGCCACCGCGACAGTCTGGTCGCCAGCAAGCTCAACCTCTGGCGCGACCTGTTCCCACCCGCGCTCGAAGCACGGGTGATGAACCAACCGGTGGGCAGTCAAGTGAGCCACCGCTTCGGTCCCGGAGAACTCACCGCGCCCTGGCAGGAGCGGCTCCTGTTTCGGGTTGCCAGCCGCCAATTCGACCGTCGCTTCACCCGCCGGGGCTTGGTACAGCCGCGCAACGGGCGCTTCTACCCTCGGGGGATCCTCGAAGGGGTGGCCGGCGTGTTTCGCGACGATCGTCATCCCTTCCGCATCGTCGAGAGCGCCGGGGAACAGCTGCGGATCGATCTCAACCATCCCCTCGCGGAGCACACCATCGATCTGACCCTCAAGATCGAGGAGATCTGGGCCCCGGGCGAGGAGCACGGCGGCCGCTGCAACGAGATCGCGGAGCTGTTGGCAGCGGAAGGTCCCGGCATGCAGGCGCGCTGGAAAGACCGGCCCACCGATTTTTGGTCGGACCTGCCGTTCATGCGCCAGGACCCGCGCGCCGATGCGGAGTTCTACCGCGGGGCGCGGCTGGTCGATCACCTGGACTCCGCGGCCATCGGCGAGATCTCCGCCCTCTACGGCAGGCTGCTGCCCCGCGGCGGGCGGATTCTGGATCTCATGGCGAGCTGGCACTCCCACCTGTCGGCGGATCTCGCCCCCGCGCACCTGGCGGGGCTCGGGCTGAATGCGGAGGAGCTCGCGGCCAACGCGCAGCTCCATCAACGAACGGTGCACGACCTCAACGCGGACCCCCAGCTGCCCTATCCCGATGGGGCGTTCGACGCGGTGGTCTGCACCGTTTCGGTGGAGTACCTGACCCAACCGCTTGAGGTGTTTGCGGAGGCGGCACGGGTTCTCCGGCGCGGAGGTCTCCTGGTCATGACCTTCTCCAACCGCTGGTTCCCCACCAAGGTGGTGCGGATCTGGGAGGGTATCCACGAGTTCGAGCGGCCCGGTCTGGTGATCGAGTATTTCCTCGCCTCCGACCGCTACCGCGACCTGCAGACCTGGTCCCTGCGTGGGCTACCCCGGCCCGCGGACGACAAATACGCCGACCAGCTCGCGCTCTCGGACCCCGTCTACGCGGTCTGGGGGACGCGAGCGTGACTGCTCAGGGTATCGACCCCTACGCCTTCCTGCGGCAGACCGCCGGGCGCCTGGACCGGATCACCGACCGGGGCGAGCTCGATCGCCTGCTCGACGATCTGGAATACCTCTACGAGGTCATCGACCCAGAGCTGCAGCATCTGGCGGAGGACATGATGGAGCGGATCCGTCGTCGGTCCGCCGAGCTCAGGTCGGCGCGCGCGGCTTCAAGCACTCTCTAACCGCAGCGCCCGCACCAACAGGATGGCCGCGAGGGGCAGCAGGAGTCCGACCAGGGTGACGGTCCCGAGCAGCCATCCAAGCTCGCTGTAATCCGCGGCGCCGGTGACCGCCTGGGTGAGCGGGTCACGCACCTCGCGGGTAACGGTGAAGAGCTGATTGAGGTACTTGGTACCCAATTGGCTCAGGGATAGCGCCAGGTTGGTGAATGAGGCCATCACCGCGAAAAAGGTCGCTTTCAGGCTCGCAGGCGCCGAATTGGCAATCCAGGCGAGCATCGGGATCATGGCGATCTGACCGAGCGGGGATTCCAGCGCCGTGTCCACGACGGCAATGAAGCGCGCGTCGACCACCCCGCCGGTAATGGCTGCGGTCCACTGGTGCAGCCCGTAGTACATCCCCAGGATGGGTAGGCTGAGCAGAGTGCCAACCAGGGTCAGAAAGACCACCAGGTAGGCGATGGAGCGCTCGGCCATGAAACGCCGGAACAGGAACATCCCCGCCAGGGCCAGACCGCTGCCGATGAGGGAGAGCACCGAGAGAAAGCGCTGATCGAACCCGAGCACATCGATCATCCACCAGCTAGACCCCGCCCCAGGGGAGGGCGTTGCGCGGTAAACGAAGATGATCAGGGCCGTACCCACCAGGACTCGTCGCGCCTGTGGCTCGAGCACCCGAACCAGGCGCGTCATAAGGAACACCACGATGCCGAGCGAACCGAGAAAGACGATCTCCTGGTTGTTCGGGACACCGGCCAAACCCACCCCGAGGGTGAATAGCCCGAACCCGAGACTCCCACCCAGAATCCACCAGTTGGGTGCGGGGGATTGCGTCTGCCCCCGCAATTGCGCGCGGGCCTCCGCCAGGCTGAGGCCAAGTCGGCGTAAACGACCGAGCTCCCGCACCCGTAACGTCCCCGCCAGCACGACCCCCAACACCGAGACCACCGGGATCAGCAGCGCCATCTGGTAAATCTGGGTGTAGACCCGCACCTTGTCCGCCTCGGTCATCCCTTCCACGCCGCTGAACAGGTAGAGATTGAGTGCCGCCACCAGCACGCTCCCACCCACGATGGCGACCCGCCCGAGGGTTTGCATGGTGGTGTGCATGAGCCGAAGCCGCTCCTCGGCGAACGGCTGACCCGCGGCATCCAACCGCGGGATCGCCTCCACCGTCATGGCATCCGCCACCACGTCCTGGACGACATAGCCCACCGGCGCCAGGAGCGCGCTGAGCACATACCAGGCCTCAACCGACATGATCGAGCCCATGCCGGCCCGATCGACGAGCAGCCCGATCATGATCAGCAGGCTGCTGGCGATGAGCCCCGCCCCAAGGAACACGAGCACGGACTTGTAACGCCAGATGAGGTCCACCAAGTGCCCCAGCGGCATCTTCAGTGCCCAGGGAATCCCGGCCCAGAACCCAAGGGCGGCGAGGAACTGTGCTGAAAGCCCGAGATAGTCCTTGACGAAGAAGGTGCCGACGATCCCGGTGAGGCCCGAGACGCCGGCGGCGAGGTAGACCATGAGCGGCGGCAGAAAAGACAACCGCAGCTCCCGCGCCAGCTCGAAGATATTACGGTCGAGCCAACGATAGATCGCGTTCACCCCATCCCTCACCCTCGACTCCCCTCCAGGTGGCACGATGACCCAGCCCGCCGGCTGCGCTCCCGGACCCGCGCGAGGACAAGAATCCTTCTACAACCTAACATCACTGCCCCATCATCCCCCGGGGCAAAACCTCCATGGGGTTCCACCGCTGGATACTCTGGATACTTTCACCACCACGCTGAATGGTCTGACCCATGCGCTCCACCTGCCCCGACATAGCCTGCACATTCTGCTGCATCTGGTCCATGGAGTCGGTCATCTGCGCCATATTGCGATCCATGCTGGCCAAGTACGTCGACATCTCGCCCATTCTCTGGTTCATGGCACCGACATCCTGGGACAAGGTAGCCACATAGCCGGTCATCCGTGTGACCTGCGCGGTCATCTCGAACATCAGCTTCCCGAAGAAGCCCCCCGCCACGACAACCACCACCAGCGCCACCCAGGCTACGATCTGTCTCATCGGCATCGGTCCCCCCCGTAATTCCCGCGATACCCTACAGGCTACCGCTGTCGGCTTCCGGCGTCACGCAACATCGTCGGGATAGTAGCGCCCGGCGGTGCGCACGCATCCCCCCCGGGGGCGGGTTAGAATGAGCGCATCTGCCTACCGAACGCCAACCGATTGTCACAGGAAGAACATCCCCATGCCCGAGTCCCTCCCTTTCGACGAGCACGACATCGAGCAGCTCCTCACCGCCTCCATTGACCAGATTCTGGAGCACCAGGACCCCGAGCGGTTTCTCGCCTGGGCCCGCCAGAGCTTTCCGAAAGCACTCCGGCTCGATCTCGGCGATGTGCTGCCGGAGGATCAGAGTCGTGTCGTTCAGGTCTTCGCCACCACAATCTGGAACGCGACTCCCCTGCCGGCCAACGGTTTCCGGCCGCTTCCCCTGCCGAAACCCGAGCGCAACGCCCCCTGCCCCTGCGGCTCCGGGCGCAAATACAAGCTCTGCTGTGCCCAACTCCCGCCTCTGCCGTCGTTCTCCGCGGACGACCTCTGGGCGGCGCTCTGTGAGCGACTCTCGGATCCACAGTTGGAGCAGGCCATCGCCAGCCGCGCCGTGCCCGCGGCGCAGCTCGCCGAGGTGGGGCAACGCTGGCTCAACGAAGACCGGCCACGCCGGGTTCTCGATCTGCTCGAACCCCTGTTCTCCAGCCATCCGGAGCAGCTCGACGCGCGCTTCGGGCTTGCCCTCGATGTGCTGCTCGACGCCTATGATGGGCTTGGGTTCTCGCGCAAGAAGGAGGAGCTCCTCGAGCGCATTATCCAAGAGGGCAGCCGACCGCTTCGGGCAACCGCCTGGCAACGCCGGTGCACCATGAGCATGGACGAGCGGGATTTCACCGCCGCACAGGCGGCCTTCACCGAGGCGATGCGCCACGCACCCGACGATGTGGAGACCGCGCTGCTCGAGCTCTTGCTCCTTGGAACGCAGCAGAAAGAGGACGCCATCCCGGAACGGGCAAGGTTTTGGCAACACAAGTTTGTCCGACTGGGCTACGAGCCCGACGAGCCGGTCATGGAGATCCTCAATCAGGCGATCCGAGATCCCCAGGGCGCGCTGATCACCAGCCTTTCCGGGAGCGACGACCATGTCCTGCTCCGATTACGCGATTGGGTCAACGGACTTGCGGCGCGCGAGATCCCGACGCTGGCGCTCCGGCCCGTCCCCCGCCGGGCGCGCCGCTCCAAGCGCGGCAAGGCAAGAACCCAATCCCCGGTGCCACTGGCTCCCTTGGGAGCCGAATCACCGCCCGAGACCCCGACCCTCCCCGCCGCGGTAGCAGGCCTCCCCGCGAAACTCGAGGTGGGCGATGAGCTCGGGCGGCTACAGACCCAGTGGCACGAGGTCTTCCCTCTGGCGAAGCCGTTTTCGGTTCAGCTCTTCCCCTTCGGCAGCGAGGACCCCTGGGACGATGATGAGTGGGTGGATCTCCTGTTGGCGCAGCCCCAAAGCGCCGACAGCCTCGATATTCTGGACGACGTGGCCATGGCGCTGGCCATGCATCCCCGGACGGGACTGCCCTGGTTGGAGAGCTCACTGGTCTATCCGCTGCTCGAGCGCGCCCGCCGCATCCTCGACGCCCTGGTACCCGCCGACGTACCCCAGGTCCTGCCCTGGGACATCCCCGAAAACCGCCCCGGTCTGCGGCTTCTGGTACGCCTCTACCTCTACCACGACGCCCGTGAAGAGCCTCTCGCGGCCATGAGCGTGATGGAGCGGCTGCTCGCGCTCGATCCAGAAGACAACCACGGCGTCAGACCTGACCTCATGAACCTCTACATCGAGTGCCATGAGAACCGCAAGGCCCTTGACCTCGCCGAACGTTATACCGACGACCGGCTCTTCCCCGAGCTGGGCTACGGACGGGCACTGGTTCTATACCGACTGGGGGAGAGGGTACCGGCCGCGGATGTCCTTGCCCAGGCCCGGCGACAGCTCCCGGAGGTGCCCCGCTATCTGATACCCAAACGCGTCAAGAAGCCCAAGCTCAGCGGCCTTGACATCCTGCCCACCGGCGAGGACCGCGCCTGGCATTACCGCGAGGCGATGCGCGAGGTCTGGGCGGCGGAACCCGGCGCGCTCGACTGGCTGAAGACGCTCACCGCTTAGCCCCCCTGCGCGGCGACGAGGCTGTCGCTGCGCTAAAGCACCACCGCCAGCACCGCTGGGATGACCAGCAGGCTGGCGAGGTTGCCCATCAGCACGATGGCGGCCACCTGGCGAGGCTCCTGATCGAACTGCTCGGCGAGCATGTAATTGAGGACGGCGGGCGGCAGGGCTCCGAACATCAGGAGCTGGTGCTGCTGCAGCCCTTCGAGGCCGAGCAGCGGCGAGGCCCCCATTGCCACCAGCACCCCGGAGGCCGGGCACACCAGTGCCCCCGCCACCCCAATGCGCCAGTCCCGCAAATCCACCCCGTTCATGCGCACCCCCAGCGCGAACAGCATGAGCGGGATCGAGACCTGCCCCAGGAGATCCACCGCCCGAGTCAGTGGCAGCGGCAATGTGACCCCCGCGAGGCTCACCACCAGCCCCGCCAGGGCAGCCTGCAGCATGGGCATGCGCAGTAGCACCCCGGGATGGGCACGACCCTCGAGCAGGGCATTGCCCACCGAGAAATGCAGCAGGTTCTCCACCAGAAAAAGGACCACCGCCGCCGCCAACGCCGACTCGCCGAAGGCGAACAGGGCCAGGGGCAACCCCATGTTGCCGGAGTTGGTGAACATCATGGGGGGCACGAAGGTCCGGTCCCGGAAGCCGAGCCAGCGCCCGATGGGCCAGGCGATCAGGCCCGAGCCAAGCACCACCAGGGTGCCCCCCACTGCCAGGGTCCAATAATCGCCAAACGCGAAATCCTTGCCGGCCAGCACCGAGAAAATCAGCGCCGGGGTGAATACCTCCAGGTTCAATCGATTGGCCGCCGCCATGTCGGGTGCGTGGCGGCGACCATAGAGGAAGCCCACCA
>JAEHCY010000448.1 GCA_016880695.1 Chromatiaceae bacterium
AGCGATTGGGTGCCGACGGTCCCACCGGCGCAGCTCGACACGGCAAAGAGCAAGCGCGAGTACTATGTCTCGCCGTACCTGGGCACCTATTTCTTTCGATTCAACGTGACCAAGGCGCCGGTGAACGACCTCCGCGTCCGCAGGGCGCTGGGCCTGTCCGTGGATCGGGAGGCCCTGACAAAGTTCGTAACGAAGGCGGGAGAGGTCCCCCACGGTGCATTCGTTCCGGCAGGCTTGCGCGGGTACGAGGGCCCACGCGCCTTTGGGTTTGACCCCGCCGCGGCCACGCAATTGCTGGCGGAGGCCGGCTATCCGAAAGGGCGAGGATTCCCGAGGGTTGAGCTGCTTTACAATACCAACGAACTCCACCGCGTCATCACGCAGGCCATCCAGCAAATGTGGAAGGAGCACCTGGGGATTCAGGTGGAGTTGGTGAACGTGGAATGGAAGGTCTACCTCGCGAAGCAGGGCGCTCTCGACTATCAGATCGCGCGGGCCGGCTGGATCGGGGACTACGTGGACCCGAACACCTTTCTGGAGATGTGGAAGACCGGCGGGGGCAACAACCAGACGGGATGGTCCAGCACGCGCTACGACGAACTGATCGACCAGGCGGCGAGATTGGTCACCGCCCAGGACCGCCTGCGGACGCTCCACGACGCGGAGAAGATCTTGCTGGACGAGATGCCGGTGCTCCCGCTCTACACGTACGTGAATAAGGGCATGCTGAGCAGGAAGGTGCGGGGGTGGCACCCGAACATCCTGGATCAGCACCCGCTGAAGCACATCAGCCTGGAGCGGTGACCCTCCCGTGGTCGGTTACGTCGCGAGAAGAGTGGCGGGCTTCGTGCCCGTCCTCTTCGTGATCATCTCGCTGTCATTCTTCATCATGCGCCTGGCCCCGGGGGGACCCTTCGATCTCGATCGGGCCCTTCCGGAACAGGTGCGCGCCAATCTCGAGGCGCGGTATCGGCTGGACGAGCCTCTCTGGACGCAGTACCTCCGGTACGTCGCCGACGTCTTCCGCGGCGATCTTGGCCCCTCGTTTCGCTACCCCGACCGAACCGTCAACGAGCTGTTGGGCCTCGGATTTCCGGTGTCGCTCCTCCTTGGAGCGTGCGGTATGGCCGTGGCGGTGTGTCTGGGGGGAGCGGCCGGCCTTCTGGCCGGCGTCCATCGGAACGCACCGCTGGACTATCTCGCCATGTCGTTCGCCCTGTTCGGCGTCTCGGTTCCGAACTTCGTTCTCGGACCCATGCTCATGCTGCTCTTCGCCCTGGCCTTGGGCTGGCTTCCAGTCGCCGGGTGGGGCACCTGGCGTCACCTGATCCTTCCGGCCGTCACCCTGGGGACTTTCTATGCCGCCTACGTCGCGCGCCTGACGCGCGCCGGCATGCTGGAGGTGATCAGCCAGGATTTCATCCGAACCGCCCGAGCCAAAGGGCTGCGAGAGAGCACCGTCGTCCTGCGCCACGCCCTGCCCAGCGCCATCCTCCCGGTCGTGAGCTACCTCGGGCCCGCGTCCGCGGCGGTGCTCACCGGGTCGGTGGTGGTTGAAACCGTATTCAGCATTCCCGGGGTCGGGCGCTACTTCGTGGGCAGCGCGCTGAACCGGGACTACACCATGGTGCTGGGGACGGTCATCGCCTACAGCGCGCTGCTCTTGCTGTTCAACCTCCTGGTGGACCTGCTCTACGCGTTCCTGGATCCGCGGGTGCACGTGCAATGAACCCCGCGTCACGTCGAGCCGCAACCGCGTCTCCGTGGGAGGACGCGCTGCGCCGGCTGCGGCGGAATCGCGTGGCGATGCTGGGGCTGGGCATCCTGCTTGGGTTCGCGCTGGCCAGCGCGCTCGCGCCCTGGATCACGTGGCACGCCTACGACAAGACCAACCTGCCCTACGGGGCG
>JAEHCY010000449.1 GCA_016880695.1 Chromatiaceae bacterium
CTCTCGCTTGGTGCTTAACGCGTTGATCGCACAACCGTTATGCACGAGATGGCGGCCCTTTTTCAACCCCTCGGTGAGAAATCCGGGTTAGTAGTACGTCAGAGTTGACGCGCGTCAAAATTGAAGGGAAACGATAGGCGCGCGAGAATCCTCCGGGCCAATCACGCGTTCAGGTAAGAGCGGAACCTCGCGTCGCCAACAAGCGCGGAGGCAAGAATCCTTGGATGTGAACCGATCCCAAGATCGGTACACCGTCGTTCACACCGAGATGCCCTGCGTATCGAGGCGCCAAATGGCCCCAACAGCAGTTTCCAGGATGACGAACCTCGAGCGGCCGGAGGAGGCCCGTCGAAACCAGTCCCAAAGGGTTCGTGGGTTCACTACCGCCGGGGAACGAAGACCCCGGCTGTCCTTAGCGGGGCGGACGGTGCCTGCTGGTAGCACCTCACGGCGGACTCAATGGGCAACGCTCCACGGGGCTCGGTGTCTCCACCAAGGGCCACACGACAGGCGCAGCCCAAGTGTCTCAGGCATCCCCTGGAGGCAGTCTCTCGGCCCAGGGTGGCCGACGCGGCCCGGGAATCAGAAGGTCAGCTCCAGATATTTTTTCGCGTCGCTCTGGCGTGGTTTGGCTTGTGACGATGGACTTGCCGGTGCCCGATCCAGCGGGGCGAAGGACTGCAATCGGCCCCGCCACAGGGGGTTGGCACCCCACCGACGTGCGGGCGCACCGACGCGGGTGAAGCTGTTGTGGGAGAAGACCATTGTCCAGGAAAACCCTGGTCACATTGATTCGGCACGGCGAGGTGCATAACCCGGCGGGGGTCTACTACGGCCGCCTGCCGCGGTTTCGGCTGACATCTGCGGGCCGCGTACAGGCCCAAGGTGCGGCGCGGATGCTGGCCGACCGAGACATCGCTGCGATCTACACCAGCCCGCTGCTGCGGGCGCGACAGACGGCGGCGATTCTCCGCCAGGATCTTGTGGGGGTGTCGCTGCAGCGCTCGCGGCTGCTCACGGAGGTGGGCTCGCCCTTCGATGGTTGTCCCTCGCGGGAGTTGGCGGCGCGTCACTGGGATGTCTACACCGGCAGCCCGCCCGGGTATGAACGGCCCGAGGAGGTTCTGCATCGCGCCCGCCGCTTCCTGACCCTGGTGCGAAAGCGCCACGCGGGGGCACGCGTGGTCGCTGTGACCCACGGCGATCTCATTGCCCTGGTGGTCCTGTGGGCAGGATCGGCACCGATCAGGCCCCAGGCGATGGGGGAGCTCACTCGCTGGGGGTTCCCGGTGAGCTACCCGAGGCCAGGCTCCATTACCCAGTTGTGCTTTTTCACGGCGGACCCCGATGAGCTGCCGGCCATCGAGCATCAACCCCTGCCCTGATCGAGCGCGCGAAACCCCGGTTCCGCCTCGTAGCGTGGTTGCTTCCTGCACAGCCGATTCGGGTACACTCCGCCGTCGCCGCGCCGCATTGCCGCCGGCCCCGATATTAGAGAAGGAGCATCGCATGACAACCACTCGCCGGTTTGCCCTGTCAGCGCTCTGGGGCCGCCTAAGCCGATATGCCCCGGGGCTCAACCTGGTGCAGGATTATCAGCCCGCGTGGTTGCGCCATGACCTCACCGCAGGTCTGTCGGTGGCCGCCGTGGCCCTGCCCACCGGTATCGCCTACGCCGAATTGGCCGGTTTCAGCCCGGTGATCGGTCTCTATTCAGCCATCTTCCCCCTGTTTGCCTATGCCCTGTTCGGTTCCTCCAGGCAGTTGATCACCGGCCCCGATGCGGCCACCTGCGCCTTGGTGGCGGGCAGCCTAGCCCCGCTGGCCGGGGGGGGATCCCAGCAAGTACCTCGCCTACTCGGTGATGCTGACCCTGCTCACGGGGCTTTTTTGCATCGCCGGCGGGCTCGCAAGACTTGGGTTCCTTGCCAACTTCCTCTCCCGGCCGATCCTCATCGGCTTTCTCAACGGCGTGGCCATCAACATCATCGTCGGCCAG
>JAEHCY010000450.1 GCA_016880695.1 Chromatiaceae bacterium
CGCTGGGCGGTGGCCCGGGGCTACGGGACCCGGGCGGACCTGGAGCGCACCGAGGAGGGGGGCTGCATGGCGGGGGCCGAGCCGGCGGAGGTCTCCGCCAAGGCCAAGGAGCGCCAGCGCGACGAGATGGGGACCCTGGGCTCGGGCAACCACTACCTGGAGGTACAGGTGGTCACCCAGATCTACCGGCCGGAGATCGCCGAGGTCTATGGGCTGCGCAGGGACGACGTGGTGGTGAGCATCCACTGCGGCAGCCGAGGTCTGGGCCACCAGATCGGCACCGAGTTCCTCAAGAAAATGCTGCTCTGCGCCGGACAGCATGGGATACAACTCCCCGATCGGGAGCTGGCCTGCGCCCCCATCCACTCCGCCGTCGGCCAGAGCTATCTCGGCGCCATGCGCGCGGCCATCAACTGCGCCCTGGCCAACCGCCAGATCCTCACCCACCTCACCCGCCAGGCCTTTGCGCGGTTGTTTCCCGGCGCCGACCTGAGCCTGCTCTACGACGTCTCGCACAATACCTGCAAGATCGAGGAGCACGCGGTGGAGGGGCGCCGGCGGCGCCTGTTCGTGCATCGCAAAGGAGCCACCCGGGCGCTCGGCCCCGGCCACCCCGACGTCTCGGAGGCGCTCCGCGCGGCGGGACAGCCGGTGCTGATCGGCGGCACCATGGGTACCGCCTCCTACGTCCTGGCCGGGGCTGCAACCAGTGAAGCACAGGCCTTCGGCTCCGCCTGCCACGGCGCGGGACGGGCCATGAGCCGACACGCCGCCACCCGGCAGTGGCAGGGGCGCCGGGTGGTGGACGATCTCGCCGCACGCGGCATCCTCATCCGCAGCCCGAGCCTACGCGGGGTGGCGGAAGAGGCCCCAGGTGCCTACAAGGACGTCTCCGCGGTGGTGGGGGCGGCGGATGCGGCGGGCCTGGCCCATCGCGTCGCCCGCCTCGAGCCTCTGGTCTGCATCAAGGGATAGGGTAGGCTCGGCGGGCGAGGAAGGCGCGGGGCCCCCGCCGGCACCGCGGAATCCGCTATCATAGCCGCCGCTTTGAAGGGCCGACGCCCTTCGCCGAAGGGGCCTATGAGGAACCAAGCCATGCGACCGTCCAACCGCCGTGCCGATGAGCTGCGGCCCATCCGCATCACCCGCCACTACACCCGGCATGCCGAGGGCTCGGTCCTGGTCGAGTTCGGCGCCACCCGGGTACTGTGCACCGCCTCGGTGGCGGAAGGGGTGCCTCCCTTCCTTCGCGGTCGGGGCCGCGGCTGGGTGACCGCCGAGTACGGCATGCTCCCCCGCGCCACCGCCGAGCGCACCGCCCGTGAGGCGGCCCGTGGCAAACAGGGGGGAAGGACGCTGGAGATCCAGCGCCTGATTGGGCGGGCGCTGCGCGCCTGCATCGACCTCGACGCCCTGGGAGAGCTCACCATCACCCTCGACTGCGATGTGATCGAGGCCGACGGAGGCACCCGCACCGCCGCCATCAGCGGCGCCTGGGTCGCCCTGCGCGACGCCATCGCGGAGCTACTGCAGAGCGGACGGATCAGTGGCGATCCGATCCGTCATGCCCTCGCCGCCGTCTCCGTCGGCATCTACCAGGGCACCCCGGTGCTCGACCTCGACTACGCCGAGGACAGCGCGGCGGAGACCGACATGAACGTGGTGATGGACGAGCAGGGGGGGCTGGTGGAGGTGCAGGGCACCGCCGAGGGGGCCGCCTTCAGCCGCGACGACCTCAATGCCCTGCTCGACCTCGCCCATCAGGGAATCACCCGCATCATTGCCCTGCAACGGGCGAGCCTCGAGTCCTGAGGAGACCCCTCACCATGAGCCGTAGCCACTCCGGCGAGCGCATCGTGCTCGCCAGCAACAACCCCGGTAAGGTCCGCGAGATCAATCAACTCCTGGCGGGCGCCCA
>JAEHCY010000451.1 GCA_016880695.1 Chromatiaceae bacterium
ACCACCTCGAGATCCACCTCAACCTGGGGAACTTCGTCCAGGTTAGCCAGGATGAGCTCTACCTGGCCGCGCTCCTCAACTCAATGGAGATCGCGCTGATCTGCACCCTGCTCTGCCTGCTCTTGGGCTACCCCATGGCCTACGCCGTCGCTAGCGCCCCGGAACGCTGGCGCCTGCCGCTCCTGTTGCTGATCATCCTGCCGTTCTGGACCTCCTTTCTCATTCGGGTCTACGCCTGGATGGGGATACTCAAATCCAACGGCCTGCTCAATCAGTTCCTGTTCTCGCTCGGGATCATCGACCAACCGCTGGAAATCCTCTATACACCGCTGGCGGTATACATCGGCATCGTCTACTCCTACCTGCCCTTCATGGTCCTGCCCCTGTACGCCACGCTCGCCCGTCTCGACCGCACCCTGCTTGAAGCCGCCGCCGACCTCGGCGCTCGTCCTCGGGTGGCGTTTCTGCGGGTCACCCTCCCGCTGTCGCTCCCCGGGATCATCGCCGGGGGCCTCCTGGTGTTCATCCCGGCGGTGGGCGAGTTTGTCATTCCCGATCTGCTCGGCGGGCCCGATTCCCTCATGGTGGGGCGCCTGCTATGGACCGAGTTCTTCGCCAATAAGGACTGGCCGCTGGCCTCGGCGCTAGCGATCGTGCTGCTCTTGGTACTGGTGGTGCCTTTCGTCGCGCTCGAACTGTGGCACCGCCGCTTCGAGGCCGACGGCCCATGAGGTCCCGTCTCCTGCTCTACAGCCTCCTAGCGTTCGGCTACGCGTTTCTTTATCTGCCGGTGGTGCTCCTGATCGTCTACTCGTTCAACGAATCCCGCTTGGTCACGGTGTGGTCCGGCTTTTCCACCAAGTGGTACACAGCGCTCCTGCACAACGAAAAGCTGTTGGATGCCGCCTGGCTGAGTGTCCGGATCGCCGCCACCAACGCCACCGGCGCCGTCATCCTCGGTACCCTCGCCGCCAGTGCGCTTGTGCGCTACCGCCGTTTTCACGGCCGCACTGGGTTCAACCTACTCCTCACTGCCCCCCTGGTCATGCCCGACGTGATCATCGGTCTGTCACTGCTGCTCCTATTCGTGTCGCTGGAGCAACTCACTGGATGGCCCCCTGGCCGGGGCTTCGCCACCATCACCATTGCGCACATCACCTTCAGCCTGGCCTACGTGGCGGTGGTGGTGAAATCACGACTCTCTCAGCTTGACCCCTCGCTCGAAGAGGCGGCGTTGGACCTCGGGGCCTCACCCCTGACGGTCTACCGGCGGATCACCCTGCCGCTGATTGCCCCGGCACTGCTGACCGGCTGGCTGCTCGCCTTCACACTCTCGTTGGACGACTTGGTCGTCGCCAGCTTTGTCTCCGGCCCCGGCTCCACCACCCTTCCCATGGTGGTCTACTCCAGCGTTCGCCTCGGCGTCTCACCGCAGATCAACGCGCTCGCCACCCTGATACTGCTTTTTGTGGGGGTCGCGGTCCTGATCGTCGGCTGGGCCATGGGACGGCAACGACCCAGGTGAGGGAGGCATCCCCCGCCGCAGCGAATCCACTTTTTCATTGCCGGTCCTACGACATTGGTCTCTAATGTCACCTTGATGATCAGGACGGGGCCTCGGGGTGGGTGGGAGCGATCGTTCTGCGCCGCGGGGTGCATCCGGTTCGCGATGCGCTAGAATATGTGATGAAAATATCAGTATGTTGCGTTCTGTGATTGCAGCCCTGACATTTCACGGCGGGTTTCGATGGCTTCCCAAGATGATGATTCAGCCACCTGTGGAACAGCCCGGCCCGGAGCCCGAGTAGCGCCCGGCGTAGTGGGAGATGGGACAAGGCTGGACGGATAGGCGATTGAGGAATGGCGAGAGACGACTTCACCGACGTAGAGCGTGACTGGAAGCGACGGCGCCTCTTCGGCCCGCCGAAACGGCGGCCAAAGGTTGGCGTGTGGCTGGTGATGGCGGGCCTCCTCGCCTCGGGTATGTACATCGCCGCCCAGACCGTCCTCCCCATTGGGAGCGGCAAACCGTTTCCCACCGCCGACGCCTGGAGCCCGGAGAAGGCGTCACCGACAGAGAATCCACGTTAACCAACCACCGGAGCCTATCCACCCCCCTCTTGCGTCCGGCGAACCTTCGGCTCTCATCGAGTCCGCATCCAGCCGTTCATACAGATTGGCTCGGCCCGCCTAAAGGATTCAGTCAAGCCTTAGGGGTTGCGGGCTGTAACCCCTGAGTCCATTCATAGGCCATAGTCCAGCCGCAGTCGCTGCTGCAGCGCCTTCGCCTCCTTGAAGGCCTCCTTGAGCATCAGCCGGTTGAGCTGGTTGAGCGACGAGGGATCGACACGATTGGCCCGCTCGGGGTCGCGGGAGGTGAGCTGTTGTTGCAGGCGAAACCGCTGCACCAGATGGAACGCCTCCACCGCGGCGGCCATGTCGGAGGGTGGCCGCTCCAGGGCCTCGGCCGTGGCATGCAGGCGCTGTGCCGTATTGGTGGCCCAGATTCCGTGCGCCAGGCCCCAGACGCGGGCCGCATCCACGAAGGGGCGGGCCCCGTACATCTTGAGATCCAGGGTGTGGGGGAACTTCTTGCCTCCGTCATAGCGGAATCGCCCGAACAGCCCGAGCGGCGGCTCGCAGGTGAGGGCCTGCTCGGCCAGCGTCCGCAGGAACAGGCCATGGTCTGGAACCCTTGGCGCGAGCCAGGAGCGCAGATTGTCGACCAGCTCGTAGCGCCCGTAGAGGGGGCGAAAGTCGAAGAAGATGGTGCTGGTGAGCACCGCCTCGGGCCCCGGGACCCGCAGCCACCCATCGAAACCCTTCTTCCACTCCGCGAGGCTCAGGCACCACGCCGGGTTTCCCGCCATGATGTCGCCCTTGCAGCGCGCGAAGCCGCAGGCATCCAGCGCCTGGTTTACCGCGTGCGCGAAGGGCAACAGCGATTGGCGCACCGATTCGGTGGCATCGGCATCTCCCGGCTGAAACACCAGACCGTTGTCCTGATCGGTGACAAAGGTCTGCTCGAGCCGACCCTCAGACCCGAATACCATCCAGCACCAGGGCACCGGCGGCAGATCGAACTCGTCCTCGATCAGCTCAATGATCCGGATGCACACCAGATCATTGAGGGCCGACATCCAGTAACCCAGCGCCTCCACCGACATACCCGCGGCAAACAGCTCGGCGCCGCGGCGGCGTATGGCATCCGCCGCCTTGACCATGGTGCCCACCTCCTTGGCCATGGCCACCGTCTCGGCCAGGAGATCCGCCCCGCCCCCGCGCAGGCCGAACAGATCGGTCTGAGAGAGGACGTTGCACAACCGACCGTCTGGCTCCACCAGGACCACATGGCGCAGGTAGCGCTTGGTCATCAGCACGGTGGCCCGATGAGCGGGCGCATCCGCCGGAAGCGTGAGGGGTCCCCCGGTCATCACGCCGACCACGGACTCATCGGGGCTCACCCCGCCGAGGGCGATGCGGTGCACCACATCGCCCAGGGTCACGATACCCAGCGGAAGCTCGGTCTCTTCGTCGGCGACGACCACCGCATCCCCCCGCTCCCGGTCCATCAGGGCAAGGGTGTCGTAGACCGTGGCCGCGGGGCTCACCACCAGTGCCGATCGCCGCGCCAGCGTGCGCAGCGGTCCGTCCAGCAGCCCGTAGTGGGAAAGGCGTTCTTGGGGGCGGACGGAGCCCGCCGGTGGAATCGCGCACACCTGCATGTCAGATCTCTCCAACGGTTGTCAGCTCCCCGACGACACCCGCACAGGGGGCGGACGGCTGCCAGGGGGAGCATGAAGGGACGGACTCACGCGGAAGCCGCCGCCCCAGGGTGGTTGCACCGGAGCTTCGACTGCCACCGGCTGGCGCGGCGGAGCACATCAGGCTCGAAGCTGCGCGGTGCATCCCTCAGAGACCCAGCAGCGACTTGACCTGGACCACCAGGTCGCGGGTGGAAAAGGGCTTGGGAACATAGGCGTCGGCGCCTAGGGCGAGACCCTTGGCGATCTCCGCCTCGCGCCCCTTCGCCGTCAACATGACGATTCGAACCGCCGCCAGGGAGGGGTCGGCACGTACCGCCTGACACACCTCGAAGCCGTTGACCTTTGGCATCATGACATCGAGCAGCACCAGGTCGGGGCGATCCTGGCGAATCCGCGTAAGCGCCTCTTCCCCATCGCGCGCCACCTCGACCTTAAAACCCTCACGGCGCATGAGAAACTCAAGGGAGATGACGATGTTCGGCTCGTCGTCGACAAACAGTATCTGTTTTGTCATGGTCTCTGCTCTGCTCCTGCCCCGTCGGCTATCGTGACGCTTCGGGGAAGCCTGAATACAAAAGTAGCACCTTTTCCCGGCAGGCTCTCCGCCCACATGCGGCCGCCCAGGTGCTCGATGATCTGCCGGCTGATCGGCAAGCCCAATCCGGTACCGACCGGCTTCGCCGATCCTCCCGCGCCCTGGCGGAAGCGATCGAAGATCACCCCCAGGTCCTGCTGGGCAATACCCGGCCCGTTATCCTCCACCCTTACCTCATAGGCATCCTCGAGCAACAACACCGCGACGTTCACCCGACCCGCCTCCGCCGGCAAGAACTTAGCGGCATTCGACAGCAGGTTGAGCAAGACCTGC
>JAEHCY010000452.1 GCA_016880695.1 Chromatiaceae bacterium
CATGAACAACTTTGTCGGTGACGGCAACGGCTACGTCGGCAACCTGGACCTGGAACCGGAGGTGGCCCGCACCCTAAGCCTCACCGCGGACTGGCATGATCCGAGCGAGGCGCAATGGGCCCTCAGGGTAACGCCCTACTACACCTATGTGCGGGACTACATCGACGCGGTGCAATGGGACTCCGCAACCAATGCGCCCCGCGTCGTGCCCGTGGTCGACAATTTCACTGTTCTCAAGTACTTCAACCAGTCCGCCCGGCTCTATGGCGTGGACCTCTCGGCCCACTACCTGGTGGCAAGCGGCACCGGTTATGGCGATTTCAGGGTCCAGGGCATCGCCAGCTACACCAGAGGCAAGAACGAGGATACCGGCGACAACCTCTACAACATCATGCCGCTGAACGCCAAGATCGCCATCACCCAAGAGCTTGGTGCCTGGCGCAATACCCTGGAAGGGGTGCTCGTGGCCGCCAAGAACGATGTCTCCCCGGTACGCAACGAAATGCCAACCGCGGGCTACGGACTGGTTAACCTGCGCAGCCGCTACGAACAGAAGACCTGGAGCGCGGAGGTCGGTATCGACAACCTGTTCGACCGCTTCTATGACCTCCCCCTGGGCGGGGCCTATGTCGGCCAGGGCACAACCATGACCGTCCCGCCACTTCCCAATCAGCCCCAGTGGGGCACCCCCGTACCGGGACCTGGCCGTTCCCTCTATGCCGGTGTGACCCTGAAGTTCTAAGCCACCCCCGGGGCGCATCGATGAAGACCACGAAGCGCCACGCGAACGGCTTCGCGACCGCCTTCCGCAGGCTCAGGGATCGAGCCCGCGCGGCCATCGGCAACCCTGATGGGCTTTCCTCTCGTCGGCTCTAGCCCGCTCCGCACGCGGGACTTACCCCACAGGATTAGGGAGCCCGGGTAGCGAACGCAACCCGCTGAATGTCCGCCTGATGCAGCAACGACAGCAGCTCCGCCAGCTCCTGGTAGCGTGCCGCCCCATCCACACCCAGCCGCACCACCAGCTCCGGCGCCTGCGCCTTGCGCGCTCGCAGCCGCTCACGCAAGGCCTCGCGCTCCAGGGCCGCCCCGTCGAGCTCCAGTGCCCCATCCTGTCGTAGCACCAGGTCCGCGACCACGGGCTCCGCCACCACCGGGGCGTCGGCGCGTGGCAGATCCACCCGCAGGGCCTGGGCCATCAGCGGCGCCAGGATGATGAAGATGACCAGCAGCACCAGCATCACGTCCACCAGGGGCGTGACGTTGATCTCGGAGAGGGGCTCGGTGTGATCGCCCAGGGGTCCTACGGCCACCTCAGGCATCCCCCGACCGCGAGCCCTGGAGTGCCCGGTCCAGTAAGCGCAGGCCGTTGCCCTGTACCAGCGCGCCGATCCGCCGCAGGCGCCGAACCAGGAGGTTGTAGGCCACCACCGCCGGAATGGCCGTGAACAGACCCGCCGCCGTGGCCACCAGGGCCTCTCCCACCGGTCCGGCCACCCGCTCGATGGACAACCCATGGCTCCCGTCGAGCGTGGCCAAGGCGTGCATGATCCCCCACACGGTGCCCAAGAGGCCGATGAAGGGCGCCGAGCTACCGATCGAGGCCAGCAACGTGAGCTGGCTCTCCATGCCTACACGGCTCTCCGCCACCGCCTGCTCGAGATGCTCGCGCAGAAGGGAGCGCGCCGGCGCGGCCCCGGAGTCCTGACCCTGACGCACCCCGGCAAATAAACGGGCCGACAAGGCATCCCCCGATCTCCCCGCGGCGCTCTGCCCCGCCGCCAGGTGGCGGGCCAAACGCCGCTCGCGCCGCAGCACCCCACCCAGCTCCCAGAGCTTGGCGAAGATGATGGTCCAGCTCAGCACCGACAGACCGACCAGCAGCAACAACACCCCGCGTACGACCCAGTCGGCATCGTGCCACCACGACAGCCACAAACCCGTTTCCAACTCCATGCCTCAGGACTCCCCCGCAAGGACAAACCGAATAGGAACCTCCACCAGGCCCTCCACGGGGCTACCCCCGCGGCGCGCCGGCACGAACCGCCAGTTCCGCACCGCCTCTGCGGCCGCCTGGTCCAACAGATCGAACCCCGAGCTCGACTTCAGGGTCACACTCAGCGCCAGACCCTCCGCGCTCACCCGCACCGCGAGCAGAACCCGGCCCTGCATCCGCTGCTGGCGCGCCTGCCGCGGATAGGCGGGGCGGGGGTTATGGAGATAATCGGCGTGGGTCAGGGGTGGCGAGAAGGGCTCCTCGTTCCTCATCGGAACCTGCGCTAACTGCGCGCCCCGGTCCTGGCTCTCGGTGCCGAGCGCGGCCCCTGGCGCCCCCTCCTGCCTGATTCGCGGCCTCGGCTTGGCCTTGGGCCGGGACACCGCCGCCTTCGCCACGGCCTGCTTGGGTTGCGGCGCGAGCCGCGGCTCGGGCTCGGACACCACCGCAGGTTCCGGTGCGGCTTCCACCGCCGGAGACGAGGTATCCTCGATCGGTGCGACCGGCGGGGGAAGCTCCTCCCTAGACGCCGGCTCGGGCAACAGCACCAGGGTGAAGGCCTGCGGGAACGGCGCCCCCGCAACCCCCTCCTCGCCGTAGTGCTGGAGCCCGAGCACCACCGCGGCGTGCAGACCGAGCGCCGCGGTCAGGGCGATCAGCACCGGGAAAAACCGCGATCTCGTCGGCCCCATTCCCTTCTGCTCTCGATCGTTAGCGCCCCGCGATAGAGCATCTTTCCGCCTCAGCGCCCCCGCGCTTCCCCAGCAGCCGCGCAAGGACCAAACCAAAATGTAGGCAATTCTTTGGCCAACTCGAGAACCTGGGGTAACCCATTGAAACTTAGTAAACTCGAACGACTACGCCGTGCCTGCCTGCCTGGCAAATGCCGCAAGCCGCCGTGTCGCTTCACCCAGACGCCGGCCGCGGGCCATCATCTGTCGACGCGATC
>JAEHCY010000453.1 GCA_016880695.1 Chromatiaceae bacterium
AATACGGGATGGGAGGTGAATTTCGGCGACAAGCCCTTTGCGCACCCCCTGCCGTCCGGTTATCGCCCCCTCCAGGGCGGACCAACTCAAACCTGATTTTCCGGGCCAGCCACTGGGCAACGACTGGTTTCGGGAACAGGTGGAAGTCGCGCCGGCTAATGCGCGCTGACAGGCAGATGGGATTGGAGCTGTAGGAGGGGTTATGAAGTGCGATGAAAAGTAATTGCCCCCGGTATTTTTGATATTCGACCGGGGCAGGCCGCTCGAGTAGCCGCCCATCGGCGCAATTCAGTTTGCCGACGGCAGCGGGATGATCGAGAGTCACAAAAGTCAGCTCCCACACGACGGCGAAGACGGCTGGTGGGAGGGCGGTATCCATATGACAGCTAACAATTCCAACTGGAGGTATGCGGCATGAAGACGTTGTTATCGAAATCAGGAATTTTCGCTGCACTACTCATTCTTGCTGGATGTAGCGGCGCGCCTGCCATATCCCAGGAGGCGCGTGAAGCTGCGCAGACGCAAACGGCACAGGGCAAAGCCCTGTTTGAGGAGAAGTGCCGCACCGTTGCCGGAGAGAAAATCTACCGCAAGGTGGAAAACATCGATGGCATTGTGCTGCTGAAAGTTCGCCCGGAACGCGGGGATAGCGAGCTGTCGGATCGGATGTGGCCAGGAGCGGCGTTTGCACGGGAATCAACGGGGGATTGGTACATCACCTCATTTCTCGGCTACGAGCATTCCTCCTCCCAGAAAGGCGAGCCTGTGACCGCCCAGCGCCGAGGTTACATTACCCCTGAGTACCGTACTGACAATCCCTCCAATATCCCAGGTTATCGCTTTGTCGACGTCATCGACGAGAAAGACGGCAAGCGGTATCGGATGACAGGCTCAAACAAGGTCGTTGGCCGTAAGGATATTCACGCGCCAAACGTAAAGCTCGAAATCGATCGCAATCCCAATTACGATCTCAATGTTTATCGCTGGACTCTTGACAGAGTACCCGCCCTCGATCCAACCCCGCACTACGGCGTGACCTTCGAGGATCACGTCATTCCCGAGGAGCGCATGCTCGGCCTTGCCAGCAGCACGGTCAAGGTGCTCGATCTTCAGACGGGGGAAGTTCTGGGCGAGATGATCCGCTATGCCTGGAGCCCGTCCGGGCCCAGCAGGACGAATCCTGTGCCATGGCTGAATGCGTACCGTTGTCCCGATCATGCGGTTGGTACAGGTGAAGCTACCCGCAAATTTGTTGACCAGATACTGATTTCCGCCAAGGAGAAATGACCATGTCCGCACCAACCGTTGCCGAGTATTACAAGTATGCCAATCTGCAGATGGCTGCTGAAGCTCTATATAACTTCAATGCAACACTACCCGGCGCAGGCCTTAATCCGGGTGACCCTTATCGAGGTTTAATAAACCCCTTGTGGCTTACCGACGGCAATCTCCACGCCAGCCGATTCACTGCAACGGAAGCGGCCAGGTTTGTCTCACAGTGGGAGGTGGTAGAGCACATCTCGAACACACGGACGGGGTTTTCCGGAACGCTGTTCAGGGACATAACAACCAACGAGCTGGTTCTCAGCCTCCGCTCCACCGAATTCATCGACGATGCTGCGCGCGACAACAAGGCCACCAACGAACTGGAGATCGCCAGATGCGGCTGGGCGTTCGGCCAGATCAGCGACATGGAAGCCTGGTATGCAGATTTGCGGCAGCGTGGCCTGATTCCCGAAGGCGCCCACTACTCAGTCACCGGCTACAGCTTGGGAGGACACCTCGCTACTGCTTTCAACCTGCTGCGCCGGGAAGACGGAACCCAGGGGCTGGTCGACCGTGTCGTCACCTTCAATGGCGCCGGGGTTGGCGAGATCACCCAAGGCACCCTGAGTAGTGTTCTGGCGAATTTCAACAACCTGCGTTCGCAACCGGAGCAAATCGAAGCCACCATAGACGACCCCGAGCTTCGCAGCCTCTACCGCGCTCTCCGGGACAATCTTGCCAGCGGTGCCTGGGACATTGCCCGCGCCAAGGCGGAACTCAACAGTTTTGCCATGCCCACGCCGGATGATCCCCGTTATCAGTTACTGGCGACCGAGAGGCTGCGCATCTGGACCGCGCTGGACCGCATCGAGAGCATCGCGAGTGTTGCACAATCGGTTCCTACATTCACCTCCGGATCGTCAGACCCGGCAGTACCTGCGCAGCCGGCGGCGGTGCCGCTCGGCAATATCGAGCAGACCCGGCTCGATTACCAGATGGCCGTGCTGCTCACCGCTCAAAACACCCGCGCCGTTGGCCTGATCGATAGCGCCATCCAAACTTACTTCGGCCGACAATTCGGCAGCCCCCGTTTGGAGAACCAATTCGATCTGATGGGGGCAACCCAGCCCTCCGCAGTCGCAAACTCGCAACTGCACTATGGGGCAGACGAGAGGGTCTTTATAGAAGACCAGCCATTGGTACGCGGAGACTACATCTCCCAGGTGTTAGCCCAGACGCTGACCTCCTGGGATATCCGTCTGCTGGCCAATAATTACACCCAGAACGATTTCGGCGACACGCACAGCCTGGCGCTGATCGTCGACACCCTGAGCGTCGAAAACATCCTGTCCCGCCTTGCTCCCGGCACCTCGCAGGCGACCTTCAATGACATCCTCTTTAAAGCCTCCTATCTCAAGGCGGTGAAGGACAGCGGCCAAGGCAAGGCCGAAGGCGATGTGCTGGAGAACGTGGTCAATGCGCTAGCCGATTTGATTCTCGGCCCTGGCGGGCATGCCGTGCTCAACGGCAGCCCGTATGGGAACACGTGGGCCAGCATCGACAATCCCCCCGCATACACGGGACGCACCGCCTTTTACTCCTTGCTCGACCGGATCACGGCGAGCAGCGCCTTTGCGGCACTCAGCGACAGGCTGAACCTTGCCGCTTCCGCCGAAGATTTGCGTGGCAGGGCGAGGTCCGACTTCGGCGCCTACGCCGCCTTGTACAGCCTGAGTCCGTTCGTCGTTTCCGTCGGCGCAGGGGCTGCCGACCTGACAAGCGTGCTGGCTGAAGCCTGGGGCGATGCCTACGCAGACTGGAATGCAGACAAGGCGGACATTGTGCTGGGAAAGAAACCGGAAGCGCTGCGAATCTCCGAGATGTGGCTGTCGGACCGGACGAGCTTCCTGGAACGCAAACACTGGTTCAACCTGACGAACACGAATCCTGTCAATCCTGCATACGAATACAACTCGACCAACAACCGCTATCAGAACGATGATATCTATTTCGAGGATGCCGCCAGCGGCTACCGCATTGCACAAGGGCGGATATCGGATGCCACGCGGCACGATTACTTCGGCGACAGCAATGACAATACCTTTACCGGCAGAGGCGTCGAAGATCACCTCTACGGCGGCGCCGGCAACGACACACTCAAGGGCGAAGGCGGCGACGATTATCTCGAAGGCAGCGCCGGCATCGACATACTCGAAGGCGGCGCCGACAACGACACCCTCATCGGTGGTCGCGGCGACGACATCCTGAAGGGAGGCGAAGGGGAAGACACCTACGTCATCAACACGGGCGACGGCCGCGACCGTATCGTCGGCGAAGACGGCGGCCGCAACTACATCAAGCACAACGGCCGGCTGATCGCCGGCAGCTTCGTGCAAAGCACTCCCGGCGGCGCCTACCGCTTCATCGGCGAGCCGGGCAGCGACTTCAGTATGCAATTCCACTCCCCCGGCGTGCTCACCCTCGACGACAACACCAGCCTCACCTTCGACGACTACACCAGCGCGGACGCCTTCGAGGAGGCCGAGTTTGGCATCCAGCTTATCGATGCCCCCGCCCCAGCCGACCCCACCCGCACCCTCCAGGGCGACCGCGAATGGCAGGTCTTCCACGCCGCGGCCGCACTGGAAGAGGGCAGCTCGCCGCTGCCCTCCGGCGGGCCGCTGGTGCCCGGCGCCGAATGGACCGTCACGCTCAACCACCCCGTCAATCCGCTCGACCCTGCCTGGGCCAACCTGCGCCTCGACCCCGAGCAAACGACCTCGGTGCTGGTCGATACCTACGCGTATCTTGGCTGGACGGTCAAGGAATACCGCTACACCTCCGCCACCTGGGCCTACAACCGGTTGGACGAGCTGGGCAACCTCATCACCACCGACCAGGTCGTGGCCGCCGCCGACCGCCTCTTCGGCAGCGCGGAGAACGACCGGATACTGGCCGGCGAGGGCGACGACGAAATCCAGGCCAAGGCAGGCGCCGACCGGGTCGAACTGGGCAACGGCGCCGACCACGCCGAAGGCGGCGAGGGCGCCGACACCCTCATCGGCGAGAGCGGCCGCGACATCCTCTTCGGCGAGGGCGGCGACGACCTCCTCTACGCCAAGGACGAGACCGACCCCGCCGCCGCGCTCGCCCTCGGACAAAGTCAGTCTGCCGAGGACGGCGAATCGGGCTGGCTCGACGGCGGCGAGGGCGACGACCGCCTGACCGGGGACGCCGGCGCAGACATTCTCCTCGGCGGC
>JAEHCY010000454.1 GCA_016880695.1 Chromatiaceae bacterium
CTGGGTCCGACTCGGCGATCCTGCACGGTCGGCTGCTGGCCCTCAAGGCGGATCGACAGAAGCCGGTGCCGCTCAAAGGCAATCTATTTTAATACCAGAAGGACGCCTGCGGGGCAACTGGATCGACTGAAGTCGTACTGCGTCGCAGTGACCCTCGGGGAGCGAATGATTCATCGTCGAGGCACGGATTACGGTCATCCAGATAAGGGGGACACCTCTTCCTGGCGAGACCCGCCAGTGGGTTGGGTGGCACTCCACGGCAAGCTCGGAGCGGGGCGCGGCGCCGGGAGGGTGTGTCGCCCCCCCAGGCCGTACCTTTCCGCCTCGCGCCGACAGGCGTGCGACTGGCAGGCATCGCAATTATCCGTCGCCCCGTTCGATACTCGATTGTCACGGTCTATCCGACGCCTGCGTTCTGGGGGGCGCTGACCGTGCCATCCTGGGAGCGGCACTGGGTTCGGTTAGACTTTGGTACCGATGGGCTCACGATGGCCCGTGGGCAGGTGGACCACTATCTGGCATAGACGCGTCTCTCAATTGGCCTTTTCTTTCACGTAGCGTCCCGGTGCCGGCTCGACCTCGCGGTAATGGGCGTTGCCGGCCGTCTCTGGTGCGGGGACCTGATTGCCGCTGCGCTGGCGGAGCCACTCGGTCCAGTGAATCCACCAACTGCCCTTTTTTTCCCCGGCACCGGCGAGCCACTCCTCGGAGTTGAGTGTGGCATCGCCGTCGTTCACCCAGTAGCTGCGACGGTTCTTTGACGCCGGATTGATGGAGCCGGCAATGTGGCCGCTGGCGGCGAGTGCGAAGGTGGTGGGGCCACCCAGCACCTTTCGCGACAGGAAGGCGCCCTGCCAGGGCACCAAGTGATCCTCGCGTGCCGCCATCAGGTAGGAGGGAACGGCGATCTTCCCAAGGTCGAGCTTCTCCCCGAGCACCTCCAGCTTCCCTGGCAGCCGAAAATTGTTGGCCAGGTACATGTTTCGCAGGTACCAGGTGAACGCGGGTCCGGCAAGGTTGGTGCTGTCGGAGTTCCAGTAGAGGAGGTCGAAGGGTCGCGGCGTCTCGCCCTTGAGGTAGTTGCCGACCACGTACTGCCAGATCAGGTCGTTGGAACGCAGTGACGAGAACACCGCCGCCAGATCGCGCCCGTGCAGGATACCGCCCTGGCCGATGGTGGCCTCGTAGCTCGCCACCGCGGGCTCGGTGACCAGGGCGCCGATTTCACCCGGCTCGGAGTAATCGAGCAGCGAGGTCATCAGCGTCAGGCTCTCCGCCGGGTCCTCCCCACGGGCCCGCAGCACCGCCAGCGCCGAGCAGGCGATCGGGCCACCGATGCAGAATCCGAGCACGTTGGGTCTGTCGACCCCGGTAATCTCTCGCACCACCCGCAGCGCCGTTAGGGGACCCATCTCCACGTAGTCGTCCCAGGTCAGGCGGCCCATTTCCTCGGTGGCGCTGCGCCAGGAGATGAGGAAGACGGTGAATCCCCGCTCCACCACATAGCCCACGAAGGAGTTCTCGGGCTGTAGATCCATCAGGTAGTACTTGTTGATGCAGGGTGGCACCATCAGGAGCGGCCGCTCAGCCACCGTCGCGGTGGCCGGGCGGTATTGGATGAGCTGCATCAAGGGGTTCTCGTAGATCACGGAGCCCGGTGTGGTCACGATGTTGCGGCCGATCTCGAAGGCCGACTCATCGGTCATCGAGATGCGGCCCTTCTGCAGGTCCTCGAGCAGGTTCTTGAGGCCTCCGGTAATGCTCTCGCCCTTGGTAGCCAGCGCGGTCTTGACGAATTCGGGATTGGTGGCGGGGAAATTGGAGGGTGCCATGGCCTCCA
>JAEHCY010000455.1 GCA_016880695.1 Chromatiaceae bacterium
GCACCAGGAGCAGCTTGACGTCCGCGTCCTGGAAGATGTAGGCCGCGTTCTCGGGGCGATCCTCAACATACAGGGGCACCACGACGAGTCCGAGCGAGAGTGCCGCCTGATCGAACAGCACCCACTGAGGGCAATTGCGCATCAGCACCGCCACCCGCTGCCCCGCGACCAGACCCTCCGCCCGCATGGCCTCACGCCAAAGGGCTACCTGCGCCGCCATCTCCGTCCAGGTGAGCTCTACCCATTCACCACCCTCGCGGGTTGGCGCGCGGTAGGCGGGTCCATCCGGTGAGCGGCGCACACGCTCGGCGAACAGCCCATCGAGGGTGCGGGCACTCTCAACGGGGATCCGATCGTCGCTCCAGTCGGACAAGAGGTGCCTCCTTCGGAGAATCCGGGTCACAACCTTGGGTGGGTATTGTAGAATTCGACCTCTTTACAACAATCGGGGCGCGCTGTACAGCGATGCAGATCTACCTCAACGGCACCCACACCGATGTGCCCGACGATCTGGACCTCAGCGCCCTTATCGAACGGCTAGGGGTGCGCAGCGAACGTTTCGCGGTGGAAGTGAACGAGGCGGTGATCCCCCGCAGCGCGCTGGCGGAGCACCGTCTTGCCCCCGAGGATCGGGTGGAGATCATCCAGGCCATCGGTGGCGGCTGAGGTCACCCCCCTATTGCCAGCATCCCACTACTGAGCGTCGCCGACCGCTCACCCACTGAAACCCTCCAGCCCCAGCCAAGCACCCCTGAGCCACGAGCATGCCAACCGAGACCCCAGCGACCCTCGATACCTTCAGCCTCGCCGGCCGCAGCTACCACTCCCGCCTCCTGGTGGGCACCGGCAAATACCAGGATCTGCGGCAGACCCGAGCCGCCATTGAGGCCAGCGGGGCCGAGATCGTCACGGTTGCGGTGCGTCGCACCAACATCGGCCAGAACCGCGACGAGCCCAACATCCTCGAGGTGCTCCCGCCCGAGCGCTTCACCATCCTCCCCAACACCGCCGGCTGCTACGACGCCAAGACCGCGGTGCGCACCTGTCGCCTGGCCCGCGAGCTTCTGGACGGGCATAACCTGGTGAAGCTGGAGGTGCTCGGCGACGAAAAGACCCTGTTTCCCGATGTGGTGGCCACCCTGGAGGCGGCCAAGGAGCTGATCGCGGACGGCTTTCAGGTGATGGTGTACACCAATGACGACCCGGTGATGGCGAAAAGGCTCGAGGAGCTCGGCTGTATCGCGGTGATGCCACTGGCCGCCCCCATCGGCTCGGGGCTGGGCATCCGCAACCGCCTCAACATCCTCACCATCGTCGAGAACGCCCGGGTGCCGATCCTGGTGGATGCCGGCGTGGGCACCGCCTCGGATGCCGCAATCGCCATGGAGCTTGGCTGCGACGGTGTCTTGATGAACACCGCCATTGCCGCCGCGCGGGACCCCATCCTCATGGCCAGCGCCATGCGCAAGGCCATCGAGGCGGGACGGGAGGCATTTCTCGCCGGCCGCATGCCGGCGAAACGCTTTGCCTCCGCCTCCTCCCCCCTCGAAGGCCTGTTCTTCTGATCGCGATCCACCCCGGCCCGGCGCACAGCCGGACCGGGCACCGCCCCAGCCACGGCGCGGCCCTCCGCACCCACTGATGGAGACCGCCACCCCGCGGCGCGCTGTACGTAGCTTCGTGCTGCGCGAGGGGCGCATCACCCCCGGCCAGCATCGGGCCATCGAGCGGCTGTGGCCCCGCTTCGGCGTGGACTGGCAGCCCGGTGAGGCTCCGCTCGATCTCCACGCCCTGTTCGGCAACCACCACCCGGTCTCTCTCGAGATCGGCTTTGGCAACGGTGAAACCCTGCTCGGACTAGCCCAGGCGGCCCCTGAGGGGAACTTCCTCGGTGTGGAGGTACACCGTCCCGGCATCGGCGGCCTGCTGCGGGCGCTGGAGGAACGCGAGATCCCCAACGTGCGGGTGTTGCGGCAGGATGCGCTAGAACTGCTGCGAACCGGCCTGGCGGAGGCGACTCTCGCGGCCGTCTATCTCCTGTTCCCCGACCCCTGGCCGAAACAGCGCCATCACAAGCGCCGCCTGGTGACCACTGAGTTCGTGGGCCTGCTGGCGCGGGTGCTGCAACCGGACGGTCTGTTTCACGCCGCCAGCGACTGGCCCGACTACGCCGATCAGATGCTGGCGGTGCTCGGCCGCGCTGGCCCCTGGTTCGAGAACCTGGCCGGTGCGGGGCAGTTCTTCCCGCGTCCCGCCTGGCGCCCGCGCACCCGCTTCGAGCAGCGTGGCGAGCGCCTCGGGCAGCCGGCGCGGGACCTCGCCTTTCGGCGCCGCTGATGGCCAGCCTGAGGCTGCAGGGGCTGTGCCCGCTAGGGCTGCAGCCGGTGGACCTGAAGGTCAAGGCGGGCGGGCTCGCGTTCCTGTACGGCCCCTCGGGGTCCGGCAAGACCTTGCTGCTGCGCGCCATCGCCGACCTCGATCCCCACCCCGGCGAGGCATTCCTCGACGGCACGGCCCGCTCGGCCCTCACGGGCCCAACCTGGCGCCAACGCGTGGGGTTTCTCCCGGCGGAGAGCCACTGGTGGGGCGAGCAGGTGGGCGCGCACTTCTCCTCCCCGGACCACGACCTCCTGGGGAGCCTCGGCTTCGGCTCTGAAGTGCTCGGCTGGGAGGTGCGACGGCTCTCCACCGGGGAGCGCCAGCGCCTGGCCCTTGCCCGCCTGCTCGACAACGCCCCGCAGGCACTGCTGCTCGACGAGGCTACCGCCAATCTCGACCCGCCCAATCGGGAGCGGGTGGAAGACCTGGTGGAACGCTACCGCAGAACCCAGGGGGCCGCGGTGCTCTGGGTGAGCCACGACCCTGAGCAGCGCCGGCGCCTGGGCGGGGCCTGCTATCGCATCGAGGAGGGATTACTGGTGACAGAGCAGACGTGCAACTAATCGCGCTCAGCCCCTTGGATCTCGGGCTCGCCGCCGCCCTGGTGGTGATTCTTGCCCTGATCTCCTGGCGCCTGCGCCTGGGGGTGGAGCGGCGCCTCCTGATCGCCGCGGCCCGCAGCAGCGTGCAACTCGCCCTGCTGGGGCTAGTGCTGAACGTGCTGTTCGCCCAGAGGAGCCTGCCGCTAATCGGGCTCCTGTCGCTCGGGATGCTGCTGGCGGCCGGCTACGAGGTCATGGCACGGCAGAAGCGGCGCTTCCGCGGGTCCTGGGGCATGGGTCTCGGCAGCCTCTCGATGTTCCTCTCCTCCTTCAGCGTCACCCTGTTTGCCTTGCTGGTGATCATCCGCGTGGAGCCCTGGTACCAGCCCCAGTACCTGATTCCGCTGCTCGGGATGTTGCTCGGCAACACCATGAGCGGCATCGCCATCAGCCTGGATAACCTCACCCGCGCCGCCTGGGACCAGCGCGGACAGATCGAGGCTCGCCTCTCCCTCGGGCATGACTGGAGTAGTGCCATCGCTCTGCTCCGGCAGGACGCGCTGCGCGCCGGCCTGATCCCTATCATCAACGCCACGGCCACCGCCGGCATCGTGAGCCTGCCGGGGATGATGACCGGTCAGGTTCTCGCCGGCAGTCCACCGATGGAGGCGGCGAAGTATCAGCTCATGATCCTGTTCCTGATCGCCGCCGGCACCGGCCTGGGCAGCCTGGTGGCGATCTGGCTCGGCTCACGGCGATTGTTCGACGAGCGCGAGCGTTTGCGGCTGGATCGACTGGCGCCGGGTCGCAGCGGTTGAGTGGAACTTAGGGGTTCCCTGTGGGGTGCTTGATTCTGGCGCCACTCCCAGTGCGAAGAGGATTTTTTCGTTGACCTAAGCGAGGTAGACAACACCATGATCGAGCTCAAGGTAGAAGGCATGACCTGTGGTCACTGCGAGATGGCGGTGCGCAGGGCGCTCGGCACGGTACCCGGTGTAACCCAGGTAACCAAGGTCGATCGCCACAGCCAGTGCGCCCAGGTGGAAGGCACCGCCGACCCCGCCGCCCTGATCGCCGCGGTAACCAACGAGGGCTATCGGGCACAGCTACCCTGATTGCTCGCGAATCGATCAGTGGCCGCCGATCCATTCCCAGGCGCTGAGCACCCCGATGGCGATCCCTTAGACGGCGCGATCACCCGATGACCGAGGAGATCCGCTTCGGCGTACGCGGCATGACCTGTGCCAACTGTAGCGGCCGGGTCGAGCGTACCCTGCTGCGTCAGGCGGGGGTAGAGGCGGCGAGCGTGAATCTGGCGGCGGAGATCGCCACGGTTCGCTTTGAGGCGGTGCCCATCCGCTCGCTGCTCGAGGCGGTGCGCTCAGCGGGCTACGAGCCCGTGGAGCAGACAGTGTCGATCCCCATCGACGGCATGACCACCGGCAACTGCGCCGCGCGCATCGAGCGGGTGCTCCGGAGGCTTCCGGGGGTACTGGAGGTTGCGGTGAACCAAGGCAGCGAGCGCGCCCGGGTGCGGTTTCTCCCCGACACCCTGAGCGAGGCCCAGCTGCACGCTGCCATCCGCGCGGCAGGCTACCAGGTTCCCAACTCGGCCGCGGCCGCGACTACGAGCGATCCCCTTCCCAACCCGCACCAGGACTCGCTGCGTCGGGATCTGGGGCTAGCGCTCGGCCTGACGCTACCACTGCTCCTGGTGAGCATGGGCCCTATGCTCGCCCCCGGCCTGGATCATTGGCTGAACGGCCGACTCGGGCACGGCGGCCGCGGGATCCTTGAGCTAGCCCTGACCACCCCAGTGCTGTTCTTCGCCGGCCGGCGCTTCCTGCGCCACGCCTGGGCGGAGCTCACCAGCCTGAGTCCCGGGATGAGCAGCCTGGTGGCCATCGGCAGCCTGGCCGCCTATTTCTATTCCCTCCTCGCGCTGGCGGCCCCCGCGTGGTTCCCGGCGGGGACGGCGCACCGCTATTTCGAGGCCGCCGCCAGCATTATCACCCTGATCCTCTTCGGTAAATACCTCGAAGCCCGGGCCAAGGGCAGCGCCTCGGGCGCGATCCGCCGACTGCTGGGGCTGCAGGCACGTACCGCTCGGGTGATTCGTGACGCCCAGGAACGGGAGATGCCGATCGAGTCCGTCCAGCCAGGGGACGAGGTCGCGGTGCGGCCCGGCGAGCGGATCCCGGCGGACGGGGTGGTCACCTCGGGGGCGAGTTGGGTGGACGAGTCGATGTTGACCGGCGAGCCCGTCCCGGTGGCCAAGACCGCTGGCAGCGCGGTGGTGGGCGGCACCCTGAACCAAAACGGTGCCTTCCGTTTCCGCGCCGAAAAGGTGGGGGCGGAGACGGTGCTGGCCCAGATCGTGCGGTTGGTGGCGGAGGCCCAGAGTGGCAAGCCGCCGATCCAGGCGCTGGCGGACCGCATCGCCCGCGTCTTCGTGCCCCTGGTCATGGGCATCTCACTGCTCACCTTCGTCGCATGGCTGCTGCTCGGACCGAGCCCGGCGCTCAACTACGCCTTCGTCGCCGCGGTGAGTGTGCTGGTGGTGGCCTGCCCCTGTGCCATGGGCCTGGCCACCCCCACCGCAATCCTGGTGGGCACCGGACGGGGCGCAGAGCTGGGCATCCTGTTTCGTCGCGGCAGCGCGCTCGAGGCGCTGGCCCAGGTGGATACCCTAGTGCTCGACAAGACCGGAACCCTCACCCGGGGGGAACCCACGCTCACCGACCTGATCCCCTTCGGCGAGACGGAGGAGGAAGCCCTCCGACTACTCGCCACCGCCGAGCACGACAGCGAGCATCCCATCGCGCGGGCGATCCTACGCGCCGCCAGGGCGCGGGGGCTGCCTCAGACCCGGGCGAGCGCCTTCGAGGCGCTACCGGGTCTGGGCGTACGGGCACGCGTGGGGGAACGGGAGGTGGTGGTGGGCTCGGGGGCCTTCCTCGCCCAACAGGGCGTGGAAGTCGGCGCCGAAGCGGACGCCCACAGTGAAAGACTCACCGCAGCGGGGAGGACCCCGATCCTGACAGCGGTCGACCGCCGGCTGCTGGCGGTCCTCGGCATCGCCGACCCGCTCAAGGAAGGGAGCCGAGAGGCGGTGCGCGCCGCCCGCGCCCTGGGGCTCGAGGTGGTGATGTTGACCGGCGATCACCTCGGGGCAGCTCAGGCCATCGCCGAGGCCGCGGGCATCGAGCGGATACTGGCAGATATCCGCCCGGCGGAGAAGGCGGCCGAGGTGGCACGACTGCAGCAGGGGGGCCACCGGGTAGCCTTCGCCGGGGATGGGATCAATGACGCCCCAGCGCTGGCGCAGGCCGATGTTGGCATCGCCCTCGGCACCGGCACTGACATCGCGATCGAAACCGGCGAAGTCATTCTCCTCTCCGGCGACCTGCGCGGGATCACCAACGCGATCGGCCTGGCCCGACGGACCCTCGGCACCATCAAGGGCAACTTCTTCTGGGCCTACGCCTACAACCTGGTGCTGATTCCACTTGCCGCTGGGGCATTCTTTCCGCTCCTGGGCCACCTCCTCGATCCGATGCTGGCCGCCGCGGCCATGAGCCTCTCAAGCCTATTCGTGGTCAGCAACAGCCTGAGGCTGCGCCACTTCCTGCCTGCGACCGGGCATGGTGGCAGAAAATCGCCCCATCCACCCGCGGAGTCGGACGCAACAGCCTAGAAATTTTTGCGCTGCAGCAGTCGTAGTGGTTGTAGAAAACCATTTTTATCCCTAAATTTCGCTTCCGCACCTTGACTGACCCCAGGGACACCAGCGATGAGCGAAAAAGATTTATGGTACGGCTACCTCAATGCGGGGACAAAGAGCACTCCGGTGCTCTTGGATCCTGGTCTGAGTACCGGCAACAGCAAGACGGTCTACCTCTTCAACCTCGAGCGCCAGCGCATCCTGGAATACAGCCGAGAGATCGTCGATGCGAAGCTCCGGTCCCTGCGACCCGAGGAGCAGAGCCTCGTGGCATCCCTGCAAAGCGGCTACGCGCAAGCCAAGGTGGGATTTTCCCCTCGCGGGGGACGTTCCTTCGGCGTCCCGGAGCGGGGCCCCGTAGCCCGTCGCCGGCGCGAGGAGACCATTGCGGAGGCCGAGGAATACGACGAGGACACAGAGGAGATCGCCGCTCTGGAATGGGCGTCGACGGACGACTGAGACCTAGGCAAGGGGATGTTCCTCACCGAGGTCCGGCGCTGTGTACCCCGCAGATCCGCCGTGAGCCTCGACTCTGGCGGTGACTGGTCCGTTTTGCCTTCGGCCCAGGTGAAACCCTCTCCATCAGGTCAAGAGACATCCCAGGGACTGCATCCGGTATTCAAGAGGCTCATGCTAATCCTGATGGTCGCAGGACCCTTTTTCTGGCTCGTATTCACCAAAGACGGCCAGCGTCGCGCCGACCTGCTGCTACTCAGCCTCAGCGGCGACCCAGAGATCGACCTTGCCCTGGACCGGGTGAACCTGCGGTTCGGTGAGGCGGCATTTCGCCACCAGTTCCCGGGGCTCGAGTTCCACTGCTAGGCGCGTTCTCACCCCTTGGGTGAGCGCTTCGGCACGGCAAGAATCCGCGCCTTCAACCAGATCCCTGCCCACTACCTCAGCCTCTTCTTCAGCGATGATCGGATCCAGGCGCTGAAGATCGCCTATCGGCGGCCCTCTACCAGGAGATCCTGGTGCATTGCGGCGGATGCTGGGCAACCCTCGGGGCCCCCTTGAAGGGGTCGAGACCTCACCGGCAAGCGCCGAGGTCTTCACCCAGCGAGGGCGCCGTGATAGCGCCAAGGCCACGCGTGGAACTTGCCGACGAGCCGGCCTTTTTGTGGCTTCCCCCCCAAGCCGCGCGCCCGGCGCGGGGGCTTCGAATAGGCCCTGAGGAGGGCCAACGATTTGGTGGCAGTGCTGGGCACGGGGTGACCAATGCTTTCCCGAAGTCAACCTACCGGTGAGGCCAGGCGCACCCGTGGCGCCGGCGCTTTGATCGGAACGCGCAGCCGCTTGCATCGCAGTCCGCAGGCGGTGCCTAACCGGCGGGTTCGCTACGAATGGGCGCTGGCCGCTCACCCAGCGCTTCAATCAGGCCGAGGGTGATACGGGCGCTCACACCCCAGAGGATCTCGCCATCGTAGGGCTCAAAATAGACCACGGGAATCGGGGTCCCCGCGGGCCCCAGCGTGCGGGCGCACAATCGGTGGCTATCCGCTCGCCCGAGCCAGCTCAAGGGGATGCTGAAAATCCGACTGACCTCGGTGATCGCCGGTGTGAGCGCAAGCGGCCAAGGGATGATCCCAACCACCGGTGTCACGACGAAGTTGGTTACCGTCCGATAGGCCCCGAGAGACCCGAGCACGCAGACCCCTGAGGGATCGAGCCCGATCTCCTCGCGTGCCTCGCGCAGTGCCGCGACAACCGGCCCGCCATCCGCGGACTCGAGCCGGCCGCCGGGGAAAGCCACCTGCCCCGCGTGGCGATCACTCGCGCTGTCCGCCCGGCGAATGAACAACAGGCGCCAGCCATCCTGGTGACGAAAAAGCGGCATGAGAACCGCCGCGGGCGCGGGCGGAGCGGGGAAAAACCCCGCCGGATAGGCCTCGGCATAGGCCAGGGGCGGGCGGTGGGCGATTCGCTGCCGGATCTGCTCCGGGCTCAGGCGCTCGAGATCCATCCCGCGTCCCGTCACCCAGCGTAGCGAGGCTGCGGGGGCCACCCATTGAACGCCGCAGCCACCCGC